>NZ_JBSFWT010000007.1:0-146031 GCF_053594975.1 Streptomyces sp. NPDC002537 | reverse complement strand
ACGCCCGGCTCGCCGATCAGGACCGGGTTGTTCTTCGTGCGGCGGGAGAGCACCTGCACCACACGCCGGATCTCCGCGTCCCGCCCGATCACCGGATCCAGCCTGCCCTCACGCGCCGCCGCGGTGAAATCCGTACCGAACTTCTCCAGCGCCTTGTACGTGCCCTCCGGGTCCGGGGACGTCACCCGCTGCCCGCCCCGCGCCGCCCCGAAGGCGTCCAGCAGCCGCTCCGCCGACGCACCCTGCTGCTGAAGCAGCTCGCCGGTACGCCCGCCCTTCGCGGCCAGACCGATGAGCAGGTGCTCGGTGGAGATGTAGGTGTCGCCCAGCTCGCGGGCGCGCTGCGAGGCGTCGGCGATGACGGCCAGCAGCTCACGGCCGGGCTGCGGCGGCGCAACCGTCGACCCCTGCACACTCGGCAGCCCCGCGAGCAGCCGCTCGGCCCCCGACCGCAGCGCGGCCGCATCCGCCTCGACCCCGGCCAGCAGATCCATCACGTTCTCGTTGTCCGCACCCGCGAGGAGCGCGAGCAGCAGATGGGCCGGCGTCATATCGGCATGCCCCGCCGAAACGGCCCGCTCACTGGCACCGCTCAACGCCTCACGGCTCTTGTTCGTCAGCTCGGCATCCACGACTGTGCGCTCCTCCTCTGTGCTACGCCTCCGATGGCACTCCTGCTTGAGCCAACGTGCGATAAGTTGAGCCTATTCCACTCAACCCTGTTCTGGCCAGCACATACCGGCCCGCTCCCGGCCCACTCCCCATGGTCCGGCCGCGGGGGCCGCCCCGCCCCTCGGGCCGGGGACGGGCCGGGGCTACGCTCCCCGGCATGGCCCACGACCTGAGCAATCTCTCCGCCGCCTATGTCGACTTCTGGAGCGAGCGCCATATCTGCACCCTGACCACCACGCGCCCCGACGGCCGCCCGCACCTCGTGCCCGTGGGGGTGACCTTCGACCACGAGGCCGGAATCGCCCGGGTGATCACCAACAAGTCCAGCCGCAAGATCGCGAACATACTGGCGGCGGGGCCGGACGGGGCGCGGGTCGCCGTCTGCCAGGTCGGCGAGCGGAAGTGGGCGACCCTGGAGGGCGTCGCCGTCGTACGGACCGAGGCCGACGCCGTGGCGGACGCCGTCGGCCGCTACGCCGAGCGCTACGGGCGGACGCCCGCCCCCAACCCCGACCGCGTCCTCGTCGAGATCACCGTCACCCGGGCGCTGGGTCTGGTCTGACGGACCCCTGTTGGCCCTGTTGGCCCTGGTGCTGATGCCGTCTCCCCCGGCCGCTCGTACGGTCGGGGAAGAGCTGTTCCACGAGCCGTCCGGCGGGTCTTCCGCCGCGCGGCCGCACGGCGTCCCACGGCGGAGGAGTACGAGGCGATGAGCGGCCCCGAGAGCCCGGATCACGTCAGCGTCCACCTGACCGGCTGCGGTCACCAGGACGCGGGCGCGGTGTTCCGCGCCCTGGAGGCCGCGTTCCCCGAGGGCGCAGGGCGCAGCGAGACCACGGCCGCGGGGCCGGAGCACCCCATGGTGTGGTGCATGGTCGTCGACGCCCGCACCCGCCGCGCGCCGTCGGAGGCCACGGACGTCCCGCTGTCCGGCACGGTCGAGGTCGACCTCTTCGGCGCGGCGGACCCCGTGCGCCAGGTCAAGGAGGAGCTGGCCGCGGCCTTCATCGTGGAGAACCGCGGGACGGTGCCGGGCGAGCACGAGCTGGAGGTCCGTCTCAGGCTCACCCCGTCGCACGCGTGAGGCCCGCCACCCCAGGGGGTGACGGGCCTTGTCCACGAGGCGCTCAGCGCTCCTGGTCGCGTCTGGGACGCCACACCACGAGCGCGCTCGTCTGCTGCACGTCCTGGTACGGGACCAGGTCGCGGCGGTACGAGGCGTGCACCGCGGCCTCGCGCTGCCGCATGGTCATGGCGGCGCTGTCGACGGCGCCCTCGAGCTCGGCGACCCGCGACTGGAGCGCGGCCACCTGGTTCTCCAGCTCGATGATGCGCTTGATGCCCGCGAGGTTGATGCCCTCGTCCTGGCTCAGCGACTGGACCTGCCGCAGCAGTTCGATGTCGCGCGCCGAATAGCGCCGGCCCCGCCCGGCCGTGCGGTCCGGGGAGACCAGCCCGAGCCGGTCGTACTGCCGGAGCGTCTGCGGGTGCAGGCCCGACAGCTGGGCGGCGACCGAGATGACGTAGACCGGCGACTCGTCGGTCAGCTGATAAGGCTGTGCGCCTTCACCAAAGCGGCGTCGTCGGCCGTCCATCTCATGCTCCCTTCGCGGCCTGGAACAGTTCGGCCCGCGGATCCCGGCCCGCGGTCGCCTCGCGGTACGCCTCCAGGGCCTCCCGCGCCTTGTCGTCGAGCTCCTGCGGCACGGCCACCTCGACGGTGACCAGCAGGTCGCCGCGGGTGCCGTCCTTGCGCACCGCGCCCTTGCCCCGGGCCCGCATCGTGCGGCCGTTGGGCGTGCCCGCGGGCAGCTTGAGGGTGACCGGGGGTCCACCGAGCGTCGGGACCTTCACCTCGCCGCCGAGCGCCGCCTCCACGAAGGAGACCGGCACGGTGACGGTGAGGTTGTCGCCCTTGCGCCCGAAGACCGGGTGCGAGTCGACGTGCACGACGACGTACAGGTCGCCGTTGGGCCCGCCGCGCTCGCCCGGGGCGCCCTTGCCGCGCAGCCGGATCCGCTGGCCGTCGGAGACGCCCGCCGGGATGCGGACCTGCATGGTGCGGGAGGACGTGGCCCGGCCGCTGCCCTTGCAGACGTCGCAGGGGTTCTCGGGGATCAGCCCGCGGCCCTTGCAGTCCGGGCAGGGGTCGGTCAGCGAGAAGCCGCCGCCCGAGCCGTGCGACACCTGGCCGGTGCCGACGCAGGTCGGGCAGACCCGCGGCGTGCCGTTCTTGTCGCCGGTGCCGGAGCAGGTCTTGCACGCGGCCGAGGAGGACATCCGCAGCGGGACCGTGGCCCCTTCGACGGCCTCGGTGAAGCTGAGCGACACCTCGGACTCGATGTCCTGCCCGCGGCGCGGCTGGGTGCGCGTGCCGCCCCGGTTGAACAGACCGCCGAAGACGTCCCCGAGACCGCCGCCGAACCCACCGGCCCCGGCCCCGCCCTGGGCGCCCCCGAAGAGGTCGCCCAGGTCGAAGTTGAAGGAACCGCCGCCGCCCGGACCCGGGCGGAAGCCGCCGCTGCCGAAGAGGGCGCGCGCCTCGTCGTACTCCTTGCGGCGCTTGGGGTCGGCCAGGACGTCATTGGCCTCGGAGATCTCCTTGAAGCGCTCCTCCGCCTTGGCGTCGCCCTTGTTGGCGTCCGGATGGTTCTCGCGGGCGAGCTTCCGGTACGCCTTCTTGATCTCCGCCTCGGTGGCGTCCTTGGGCACGCCGAGGACCTTGTAGTAGTCCTTCTCGACGAAGTCCTTGGTGCTCATCCCCGGCGTCCCTCCTTCCGGTCACTGCGGTCGGTCATCGCGTCAGCCCTTTTCCGGGCCACCGCTCTCCTCGCCCGACTCGTCCTCGTCCTTCTGCGCACCCGGCTGGGGCTCGGCGACGGCGACCCGCGCGGGGCGGATCGTCCGCTCGCCGATCCGATACCCCGGCTGCAGGATCTGCACGCAGGTGGTCTCGGTCACGTCGGGCGCGTAGCTGTGCATCAGGGCCTCGTGCACCAGCGGGTCGAAGGGCTCGCCCTCCTTGCCGAACTGCTGCAGGCCCATCTTGGCGACGACCGTCTCCATCGACTCGGCGACGGACTTGAAGCCGCCGACGAGCTCGCCGTGGTCACGGGCGCGGCCGATGTCGTCGAGCGTGGGGAGGAGCTCGGACAGGAGGTTCGCGACGGCGACCTCCTTGACCGCGACCCGGTCCCGCTCCACCCGACGGCGGTAGTTCTGGTACTCGGCCTGGAGCCGCTGGAGGTCCGCCGTGCGCTCGTTGAGCGCAGCCTGGGACTGGTCCAGCTGTGCCTGGAGCCCTACCTCGACCAGCTCTTCCCCGGCCGGGGCCGGACCCGCCTGGTCGGCGGACCCGGCGCCCTGCGCCGCGTCTTCGGGGGTGGCGTCGGAGGGGACGTCAGGCTTCTCGTCGAAACCCGGGGTCTCCTCGGTCACGCCGCACCGCCCTTGGGCTTCTCGTCGTCGACGATCTCGGCGTCCACGACGTCGTCCTCGGCCTTGGCCTGGTGGGCACCGGCACCCTCGGCACCGGCGGCACCCGCCGCGCCCTGGGCGGCCTGCGCGTCGGCGTACATGGCCTGGCCCAGCTTCTGGCTGACCGCGGCGACCTTCTCGGTCGCGGTGCGGATCTCGGCCGTGTCCTCGCCCTTGAGCTTCTCCTTCAGCTCGGCGACAGCGGTCTCGACCTCGGTCTTGACCTCGGCCGGGACCTTCTCCTCGTTGTCCTTGAGGAACTTCTCGGTCTGGTAGACGAGCTGCTCGCCCTGGTTACGGCTCTCGGCGGCCTCGCGGCGGCGGTGGTCCTCCTCCGCGTACTGCTCGGCCTCCTGGCGCATGCGGTCGACCTCGTCCTTGGCGAGCGAGGAGCCGCCGGTGACGGTCATCTTCTGCTCCTTGCCCGTGCCCAGGTCCTTCGCGGTCACGTGCATGATGCCGTTGGCGTCGATGTCGAAGGAGACCTCGATCTGCGGGACGCCACGCGGGGCCGGCGGCAGGCCGGTCAGCTCGAACATGCCGAGCTTCTTGTTGTACGCCGCGATCTCGCGCTCGCCCTGGTAGACCTGGATCTGCACGGACGGCTGGTTGTCCTCCGCCGTCGTGAAGATCTCGGAGCGCTTGGTCGGGATCGTGGTGTTGCGCTCGATCAGCTTGGTCATGATGCCGCCCTTGGTCTCGATACCGAGGGACAGCGGGGTGACGTCGAGCAGCAGGACGTCCTTGACCTCGCCCTTGAGGACACCGGCCTGGAGCGAGGCGCCGATGGCGACGACCTCGTCCGGGTTCACACCCTTGTTGGCCTCCTTGCCGCCGGTCAGCTCCTTGACGAGCTCGGCGACGGCCGGCATACGGGTGGAACCGCCGACCAGGACCACGTGGTCGATCTCGGACAGGCCGATGCCGGCGTCCTTGATGACGTTGTGGAACGGGGTCTTGCAGCGCTCCAGCAGGTCCGCGGTCAGCTGCTGGAACTGGGCGCGCGTGAGCTTCTCGTCCAGGTGCAGCGGGCCCTCGGCGGAGGCCGTGATGTAGGGCAGGTTGATCGTGGTCTCGGTGGACGAGGACAGCTCGATCTTCGCCTTCTCAGCGGCCTCGCGGAGGCGCTGGAGGGCCATCTTGTCCTTGGACAGGTCGACGCCGTGACCGTTCTGGAACTGCTTGACCAGGTAGTCGACGACGCGCTGGTCCCAGTCGTCACCACCGAGGTGGTTGTCACCGTTGGTCGCCTTGACCTCGACGACGCCGTCGCCGATCTCGAGCAGCGAGACGTCGAAGGTGCCGCCACCGAGGTCGAAGACCAGAATGGTCTGGTCGTCCTTGTCCAGGCCGTAGGCCAGGGCGGCCGCGGTCGGCTCGTTGACGATGCGCAGGACGTTCAGACCCGCGATCTCACCGGCCTCCTTGGTGGCCTGGCGCTCGGAGTCGTTGAAGTACGCCGGGACGGTGATGACCGCGTCGACGACCTTCTCGCCCAGGTAGGCCTCGGCATCCCGCTTGAGCTTCTGCAGGATGAAGGCGCTCATCTGCTGCGGGTTGAAGTCCTTGCCGTCGATGTTGATCTTCCAGTCGGTGCCCATGTGGCGCTTGACCGACCGGATGGTCCTGTCGACGTTGGTGACGGCCTGGCGCTTGGCGACCTCGCCGACCAGGACTTCACCGTTCTTCGCGAAGGCGACGACGGACGGCGTGGTCCTGGCGCCCTCGGCGTTGGTGATGACGGTGGGCTCACCGCCTTCGAGAACACTGACGACGGAGTTCGTCGTACCCAGGTCGATGCCGACCGCACGTGCCATGTCGATTCCTCCAGTGACTTGAGTGGAACAGACTCAAGAGTGCAACACCGATCTCCCGGTGTCAACGGACATGAGTCGACCCCGCTCAACTCTTATGCGGGGCTTATGCGCAGACGGCGGGGCGCGGGCCCGTCGTACAGGGGCGCCCGAGCGACACAGATCACCGGCGATGCGGCTATATAGCGGGCGCGAGAGTGAGTAGTCTCGTACGGACTGGATAAGTTACCCATTAGTAATCCCGCTCTCGCAGGTCCGAGGAGCCCTTCCATGCAACTCGCCGCGATCATCGTGTCGCTGGTACTCATC
The DNA here is from genome assembly GCF_053594975.1 of Streptomyces sp. NPDC002537. Lineage (NCBI taxonomy): Bacteria > Bacillati > Actinomycetota > Actinomycetes > Kitasatosporales > Streptomycetaceae > Streptomyces > Streptomyces sp. NPDC002537. The sequence continues at coordinate 139,759 of NZ_JBSFWT010000007.1, read as the reverse complement.
GCGGTCGGCGTCGCGCTGCTCGGCCGTGCCGTCCTGCAGGTCTACCGCCATATGCGGCTCGGTCAGCCCGTCCCCGCCGGCACCCGCACCGACGACCCCGCGCAGCGCACGGTCACGGTGGCCAAGGAGTTCCTCGGCCACACCAGGATGAACCGCTGGGGCGCGGTCGGCGTCGCGCACTGGTTCGTGGCGGTGGGCTTCTTCTCGCTGCTGATCACGATCGTCAACGCCGTCGGACAGCTCTTCAAGGCCGACTGGCTGCTGCCGTTCATCGGCGGCTGGCTGCCGTACGACCTCTGGGTCGAGTTCTTCGGCCTGCTGACGACGCTCGGCATCGTGGCCCTGATCGTCGTCCGGCAGCTGAGCAAGCCGGGCAAGGCGGGCCGCAAGTCCCGCTTCGCGGGCTCCAACTTCGGCCAGGCGTACTTCGTCGAGGCCGTCATCCTGATCGTCGGCGCCTGCATCATGACGCTGCGCGGCCTGGAGGGCGCCCTGCACGGCACGGACGGCTACGAGATCGGGTACTTCGCCTCGTACCCGCTGGTCGCGGCCTTCCGGGGGCTGAGCGTCGAGACGCTGCAGAACCTCGTCTACCTGGTCGCCATGATCAAGATCGCGACGTCCTTCATCTGGATGATCACGATCTCGCTCAAGACCGACATGGGCGTCGCCTGGCACCGCTTCCTCGCCTTCCCCAACATCTGGTTCAAGCGCGAGGCGGACGGCGGCACGGCCCTGGGCGCGCTCCTGCCGATGGTCAGCGAGGGCAAGCCGATCGACTTCGAGGACCCGGGCGAGGACGACCAGTTCGGCGTCTCCCAGATCGAGCACTTCTCCTGGAAGGGCCTCCTCGACTTCGACACCTGCACCGAGTGCGGCCGCTGCCAGTCGCAGTGCCCCGCCTGGAACACCGGCAAGCCGCTCTCCCCGAAGCTCCTCATCATGTCGCTGCGCGACCACGCGCACGCCAAGGCGCCGTACCTGCTCGCGGGCGGCGGCAAGTCCGCCGAGGGCGAGGAGAAGGCCACCGCGGAGCAGCTGAAGGACGTTCCGGCCGCGGCCCTCGCCGAGGCGGAGCGCCCGCTGATCGGCACGCTGGAGGAGAACGGCGTCATCGACCCCGACGTCCTGTGGTCCTGCACCACCTGCGGCGCCTGCGTCGAGCAGTGCCCGGTCGACATCGAGCACATCGACCACATCGTCGACATGCGCCGCTACCAGGTGATGATCGAGAGCGCCTTCCCGTCCGAGGCGGGCACGATGCTCAAGAACCTGGAGAAGAAGGGCAACCCCTGGGGCCTGGCGAAGAAGCAGCGCCTCCAGTGGACCAAGGAGGTCGACTTCGAGGTCCCGGTCGTCGGCAAGGACATCGAGGACCTCACCGAGGTCGACTACCTCTACTGGGTCGGCTGCGCGGGCGCCCTGGAGGACCGCGCCAAGAAGACCACCAAGGCGTTCGCCGAGCTGCTGCACATCGCGGGCGTCAAGTTCGCCATCATGGGCGGCGAGGAGAACTGCACCGGTGACTCCGCCCGCCGTCTGGGCAACGAGTTCCTCTTCCAGCAGCTCGGCCAGCAGAACGTCGAGATGCTGAACATGGCGTTCGGCGAGTCCGCCGAAGGTGAAGACGGGGCCGAGGGCGTCAAGGTCGAGAAGTCCAAGAAGAAGATCGTCGCGACCTGCCCGCACTGCTTCAACACCATCGCCAACGAGTACCCGCAGCTCGGCGGCGAGTACGAGGTCATCCACCACACCCAGCTGCTGCAGCACCTGGTCGACGAGGGCAAGCTGATCCCCGTCACCCCGGTCGAGGGCCTCATCACCTACCACGACCCCTGCTACCTGGGCCGGCACAACAAGGTCTACACGCCGCCGCGCGAGATCATCGCGAAGGTGCCGGGGCTGCGCAACGAGGAGATGCACCGCCACAAGGAGCGCGGCTTCTGCTGCGGCGCGGGCGGCGCGCGCATGTGGATGGAGGAGCGCATCGGCAAGCGCATCAACAACGAGCGCGTGGACGAGGCGCTCTCCCTCAACCCGGACATCGTCTCCACCGCCTGCCCGTTCTGCCTCGTCATGCTGACCGACTCGGTCAACGGCAAGAAGAACGAGGGCAAGGCCAAGGAGTCCATCCAGGTCGTGGACGTCTCCCAGCTGCTCCTGGAGTCGGTGAAGACACCGGTCGAGCCGGAGGGTGACGGCGAGCCGGTGGACGCGCCGGAGCCCGAGCCGGTGAAGTAGCGGCTCGTACGGATCACCACGGCCGGTCCCCGCGGGTGCGGGGACCGGCCGTCGCCGTATCCGCGTCCGTATCCGCGTGTGTATCCGCGTGTGTATCCGTGCGACCTTTTGCCGACGCCCACGGTCCACACCCGTCGAGGGCCCTGACTTTCCCCCTAGGGGATGTCACAGCTCGGCAGCAAAGCCCGGACCGATTCCGGGGGCCCGGCTCGGCACCGTCACGGAGCGGGTACGTTCGAACCGTGGCTGGATTCAGGATGGGACGCGGACGGGACGATCGGAACCCGGGCCCCGCGCAGCAAGGACAGCGCCCGGGGCAGTACCAGGCTCCGTACGGCGGCCAGGGCGGCGACCCGTACGGCGGCGGCCAGGGCGACGGCCGGCAATGGCAGCAGCCGTCGGGCTACGACGAGCCGGAGTACTTCGCGGGCGGCCCGCAGCAGGGCTACGCCCCGTACGGCCGGAACCCGGGGCAGAACCCGGGCCAGGGCGACCCGTACCAGGGGCGGAGCGCCGACGATCCGGGCCACACCCAGCAGTTCGCCTACGGGGAGGCGCCGGACGCGTACGGCCCGTACGGCGGCGATCCGTACAACGGCGGTCCGCAGCAGGGCTCGTACACCTCGGGCGACACCTACCGCGCCGGGCAGCCCCCGGCCCCCGCGCCGCCCGCCGGGCCGCGCCTGCCGTGGAAGGAGCTGCTGAAGGGCATCGTCCTGCGCCCGTCCGCCACGTTCTGGCAGATGCGCGACCACGCGGTGTGGGCGCCCGCCCTGATCGTCACCTTCGGCTACGGCCTGCTCGCCGTCTTCGGCTTCGACAAGGCCCGCGACGACGTGCTGAAGGCCACGGTCTCGAACAGCGTCCCCGAGGTGCTGATCACCGGTGTCATCGTGGTGATCTCCGGCCTGATCCTCGGCGCGGTCACGCACACCCTCGCCCGGCAGCTCGGCGGTGACGGCATATGGCAGCCGACGGTCGGCCTGTCGATGCTGATCATGTCGATCACGGACGCGCCGCGACTGCTCGTCGCGATGTTCCTGGGCGGCGACAGCACGGTCGTCCAGGTGCTCGGCTGGGCGACCTGGCTGGCGGCGGGCGCCCTGTTCACCTCGATGGTGAGCAAGTCGCACGACCTGCCGTGGCCGAAGGCGCTGGCCGCGTCCTCGATCCAGCTGATCGCCCTGCTGTCGATCATCAAGCTGGGCACGTTCTGACGGTCCCACGGACATGCGAAGAGGGGCCCCGGTTCGCACCGGGGCCCCTCTTCGCGTACGTGCGCGTGCCTACGCGTCGAGGATCTGGCCCTCGCGCCGGACGACCGGCGGCTCGACGCTCCACGGGAAGTTGATCCACTCGTCGGTGCGCTTCCAGACGTACTCGCAGTCCACCAGGGAGTGCGACTTCTGGTAGATCACGGCGCTGCGGACCTCGGCGACGTGGTCCAGGCAGAAGTCGTGCACCAGCTTCAGCGTCTTGCCGGTGTCGGCGACGTCGTCGACGATCAGGACCTTCTTGTTCGAGAAGTCGATCGCGTTGGGCACCGGCGCGAGCATGACCGGCATCTCCAGGGTGGTGCCGACGCCGGTGTAGAACTCCACGTTGACCAGGTGGATGTTCTTGCAGTCCAGCGCGTACGCCAGGCCGCCCGCGACGAAGACGCCGCCGCGCGCGATGGAGAGGATGATGTCCGGCTCGTAGCCGTCGTCCGCGACGGTCTGCGCCAGCTCGCGGATGGCCTGGCCGAAGAGGGGGTAGGTCAGATTCTCGCGGATGTCACTCACTGTTGCTGTTCGCCCTGTCCCTGCTCAGACCTGCGTGCGGTGGAAGTTCTGGAAGGACCGCGAGGGCGTCGGCCCGCGCTGGCCCTGGTACCGGGAGCCGTGCTTCGCGGACCCGTAAGGATGCTCGACGGGGGAGGTCAGCCGGAACATGCACAGCTGCCCGATCTTCATCCCCGGCCACAGCTTGATCGGCAGCGTGGCCATGTTCGACAGCTCCAGCGTCACGTGGCCGGAGAAGCCGGGGTCGATGAAGCCCGCCGTGGAGTGCGTCAGCAGACCGAGCCGGCCCAGGCTGGACTTGCCCTCCAGCCGCGAGGCGACGTCGTCGGGCAGCGTGATGACCTCGTACGTCGAGGCCAGCACGAACTCGCCCGGGTGCAGGATGAACGCCTCGTCGCCCTCCGGCACCACCTCACGGGTGAGGTCGGCCTGCTCGACGGCCGGGTCGATGTGGGGGTACCGGTGATTCTCGAACACCCGGAAGTAGCGGTCCAGCCGCACATCGATGCTCGAGGGCTGCACCATCGATTCGTCGAACGGGTCGATGCGCACCCGGCCGGCGTCGATCTCGGTCCGGATGTCCTTGTCTGAGAGAAGCACGGGTCGAGGATACGCGGAGAACACGGACATCGGAGAACACGGACAACGCGGGCCCGGTCCGAGTGGACCGGGCCCGCGCGCCGTTCATCGCTCTACGATCACCGCTTCCGGACGGTCACCGGAACGGAGTGCCGCAGCCGCGCACAGCGCGGGCAGCGGAGCAGCCGTCCGGGACCGAGCCGTCCGGGACCGAGGTTCTGCATCGGGAACGAAGCGGTGCTGAACACGTGCCCTTCGGCACAACGAACGACGGTGCGCTCCATCGAGCTCCCTTTCCCCATGGTGTTACTCATGACGCGCCTTCGGCGCGACGTGAAAGACAAAAGCCACATTAGGGGATGTATGGGGGCGTCTCACACCCGGCACTCCCGATGACGCCCGCCGAGTCACCGCCCCAACGGTACGCCCCAACTCCCGTCCCCCACGGCCGCATCCCCACCCACCCCACGGAACCCTCACACGTGAAAAGGCCCCTGGGGCAGATGCACCGGGAGCCTTCGATGGGGTAGAGTGTGCGACGATACGACACTCCGAAACGGGTGTCTTCGCGGGTGTAGTTTAATGGTAGAACATGAGCTTCCCAAGCTCAGAGCGCGAGTTCGATTCTCGTCACCCGCTCCATATGTTCCATATGAAGGGCCCAGGTCGACGACCTGGGCCTTGTTCATTACCAGGCCCCCGCTCAGACGCCGTCCCGCGTGCCGGGGAGCGGTGGCAGGGTGAGCCCGGTGAAGTCACGGCCCTGGACCACGTGCCCGTACTGGATGCCGCCGCTGATGCTGTTGCTGACCTCACCGTCGCCGGTTCTCACCGCCCTGGCCCGGTCGTGCCACTGCTCCAGTTCCGTACGGAAGCCGGCGTCCAGCGCCGCCCGTACCGCCAGGGCGACACTCAACGCCTGGGCCCGCCCCGGGTCGAGGGGGTCCTCGGTCAACGCCGCCAGTTCCGTGGCCCCCGATGCCACCACGACGCCGTCGTCGCGGCCGTCTCGCACCGGACGGCTCACCAGGGCTCGCAGCCCTGCCCACATCTGCCGGCCCAGTTCCCCACCGGCCCCGCCGGCCAAGGCCGCCAGCAACTCCGTCGATATCGGATCCACCGCTGCCGCCTTTCCGTCGAGCTTTCCGTCGAACATCGGACGCGTTCAGGGCAGTCACCGTATGGGACCGGCCCCCGTCAACCCGGTGATGTCCGAAAGTCGTCGCACCGGCGACAAAGTCGGCTCAACTGCCAATACAAACAGTCAACATTGGTCCGTTTCAGCCTTGTTGCCAGGCGGACATCTCACGGTGCGTAATCTTTGGGCCCCTATCCGGACGCCGCCCAGGGAGTTCGTATATGACCGGCCAGCCACCGCGCACCGAGCGGGCGGAGGTGCGCAATTCCATCAGCGGCGGCATCCAGGGCCAGGTGTTCCAGATCGGCACCGTGCTGAACGCCTCTCCGCCCGTACCCGCCCCCCTGCCCGCCAACTCCCGTCTCACCACGGCCCTGAGAGTCACCGCGGTGGCCGGCAGCGCCGCCGCCCTGATCTGGTTCGCCTTGTGGTGGTCGGGTCTCTGGCAGGCCGGTCCCGGCTGGCTGGGCCTGGCGGGGCCGCCACTGGCACCTCTGCTGTGGCTGTACCGGCCGGAAGGGGCGCTGCGGCGGGCGGATACCCGGCAGTTGGCGGCGAGCCTGGCGGCGACCGTGCTGGACCGGGAGAGCGAACAGCATTACCGCCTGGTCGGCGCCGACCACGTCCGGATCAACCTCGGTTACTCGCTGCGCGACCAGCACGGGCGGCAGGCCGGCGGCGCCCGGCCGCACGGCAGCATGCTCGGCGGCGGAACGGGCGGCGGTACGGTGCCGGACATCCTCGATTACTACCGCAAGCTGCGTCCGGGGCGGCTGCTGATCACCGGGGCACCCGGAGCCGGGAAGAGCACCCTCGCCATGGAGCTCCTGCTCCGCCTCCTCCAGGAGCGCGCGGCCGATGACCCGGTGCCGGTACGCGTCCCGTTGGTCACCTGCGATCCGCGCACGGACCTGCGCGAGGTACTGGTGGACCACATCGTCCGCACCTACCACTGGCCCCGCCGCCCCACTCGACGGCTGGTGGACGACGGCCGTGTCCTCCCCGTCCTGGACGGGCTGGACGAGATGGACCCACCGCTGCCCAGCGGGCGGATCGACCCGGCCGCTCCCCGCGCCCGAGCGGCCCTGAAGGCCCTCAACGACTGGCGCTCGGGACTCGCCCCCGGCCCCGTCATCCTCACCAGCCGCGCCGCGCTCTACCGGACGGCCGGCAAGAACCACGGCGACCGGCCCGGCATCCGGCTCCTCGACGCGGCCCAGGTGTCCGTCGACCCCCTCCAACCGTCCGACGCCCGTTCCTACCTCACCCGCCAGGCCGCCGACCCCGAGCGCTGGGCACCCTTGCTCACCCGGCTCACGGACTCCGGCCCCGCGCGCCTGCTCACCACCCCGTGGCGGCTGTGCCTGGCCAGCGTGGTCTACGCGGACAGTGGCGACCCGGCGGAGCTCCTCCGGTTCACCACGGCCGAGGAACTGGACGATCACCTGCTCTCCCGCTACATCCCGGCGACCGTGCGCCTGCACGGACGCCGGGGCTACCGGAACCCCCGGCGGGTCCATACCTGGCTGCACCACCTGGCGCACCACGTCGAGAAGGGCGAGGGCCGCACCAGCGGCCTGGTCAATCTGCACGAACTGTGGCCCCTGGGCAACCGCTACCTGATCCGGGCGGCCCTGAGCCTGCTGTACATCGGCGTGGCCCGGCTGTTCTCCCTCTTCATCACCGACCTGCTCCCCGTCGACCCCATCGTGGCGCCCCTGGTCCTGCTCCCCATCGGTGCGGTGTCGGTCTTCCTCATCGAGAGCGAGCCACGACGGATCAGGTCACTGCGCAGCATGCGCGCTTCCCCGGTGTGGCACGCGATGCTGGCCACCATGCTGGCCCCTGTCCTGCTCACCCCGCTGACGGTGTACTTCTTCGGCCCCGTCAGCGGCCTGGGCATCGTCGGGTGCTACATGGTGGCGACCTGGCTGTTCGCCGCGACCCTCCCGGGCCACCCGGGGTCCGCGGTCCCCCGCCACCCCTCGGACGTGCTCCGCGCCGACCTGGCCCGGGGACTGTGCTGGGCGGCCCTGATCGCCGCCACGATCCTGATCATCGCCTACCACTTCCACGCCGTGACCCGTTGCCTTCCCCTCGCCCTGGCCGGCGCCGTCTACTACATGCTCGTGGTCGGCGGGAAGGCATACCTCCGGCACTTGATGTTCGTGCTCATCGCCCGCCGCACGGTGCCACTGCGGCTCGGAGCCTTCCTCAACTGGACGGTCACAGCCGGTCTGTTGCGACGGTGCGGGCCCTCCTACGAGTTCCGGCACCGAGAGTTGCAGACATGGCTCACGGCGCGGGCCGCCGCCCCACCGCGAGGACGCCCCGGCGAGCGGTGCGGATCCCGGTGACGCCGATGCCTCGCAGGCTCCGTCATCTGCGTCCGGAGTCCGGCAGCGCTTCCCAGACGCTGCTGTCGTAGCGCCAGTAGTACTGCGGGCGTTCCTTGACCGCGCTGGTGCGGAACGGCTGTCCGCCGTCATCGATCCGCGTCGTCCCGGACCGGCCCCCGCTGCTCCACTCCAGTTCCAGGTACCAGCTCACGTCCTGGCCGTCGGTGTGCGCGAGGACGTCCAGCGGCTGCGGGTCCGTCGAGGACACCTTGTACGGGAAGTCGGTGGCCGGGATCCGGGTGTCGCCCCGCATCCCGGTCGTGGGACGGGCGGTGGGCCGGTCGTGGTCGAGGTCGATGTCGAGGAATGCCGGGGTGAGGCTGCCGCCGCAGCCGTTCCCCATCGCGTACGCCGACCATGCCAGCGGTGCCGCCCTGTCGACGACGCGCACGTGCAGGGCGCGCAGCACGACGGCCCGGTCGTTCTTCCCCTGCACATCGAGGGTGAGGTGCATCCTGCCGCCGGGCACGGCGCGCATCCCGGTCACCCAGCCGCGGATGTCCTGCTCCAGCGGCGGCTCGGGCACCTCGGCGGGCAGCCGCCCGGACACGTACATGTTCTCGCAGCGGTCGGTGCTCGCGTACGGCTGGACGCCGACAGTCAGCGGCGGGGCGGAGTCGTCGCCGTTGCCGTTGTCCTTGCCGTTGTCATTGCCATTGCCATTGCCGGACCGTGGTGTCGCGTCGCCGCCATGGCCTTTCTTCCCGCCGTCCCGCGGAGCCTTGTCGCCCCCGGAAGCCGGCGCGTCGGGCCTGGGCAGGGGCCGGCCGGGAGGCAGGGTGACCGCACCGTCCGGGCCGAACGTGACACCCGGGGCACCGGAAGAGCGGAGGGGCGCGGGTGCGGCCGGGTCCGTACCGCTGTGGCGCCCGCCCGGCTGGTCGGTGACCGCCCAGCCGCCGAGCACGGCGGAGGGCACGGCCACGCCGACGACCGCGGCGGCGGCGAAGGCCAGCCGGAGACGGCGGGTACGGGGGCGGGCGGCGGGAACGGGCACCACGGGGGCGAGCGCCACGGGTTCGACGGAAGCGGGCTCGTCGGGCGTACGCGGCTCGGGTCCGGGTTCGGGCTCACGTTCCGGTCCCGCTTCCGGTTCCGGTTCCGGCTCCGGTATGGGTTCCGGCGTCTCCTTCTGGACGGTCCTGGAACGGCGGGCGTCGTCCGCCACGATCCAGCGGCGGTGAAGTTCCATCAACTCCTTGGGCGTGGCCCCGCAGAGCCTGGCAAGGCGTTCGACGGGGGCGTAGTCGGCGGGCACGGCGACGCCGTTGCAGTAGCGGTGCAGGGTCGAGGTGCTCACGTGCAGCCGCTTGGCCAGCGTCCCGTAACTGAGCCCCGAACGGTCCTTCAGTTCCCGTAGCTGCGCGGCGAATCCCCCGGTGGCCCCGGCCATTCCGACTTCCCCCCTGCTCCGGAGCGTTCGGAGCGTTCCAGGGCCGCGTTCCACCGTGCGGCCGTTCCCCCAGGTCAGGCTATATGCGGGCGTTCCGGTTTCCCGAAAGGCCCGGATCTGCTTGCCGCCGGGACAGGCCGCCGCACAGTCTGATCGAGCCCCAGCCGACCGGCCGGGCAGCAACGAACACCTCGTCAGGAGCATCCCTATGCGTTCCGCACGTCTCGTCACTTCCGTCGCCCTCGCCGGTGCCGCGGTCCTCGCGGCGGGCGCCGGTCAGGCCCAGGCCGCCCCGCACGCCGAGCGCGGCCCCGTCACGGCGGCCTGTGCCACGGCCACCACCAAGGTCACGGTGCAGACGGTGAACCGTCCGATCAACCACGCGCTGCTGACCCTCACCAACACCGGCTCCAAGGCGTGCAACGCCTACGCGGCCCCGTACCTGGGGTTCGACGCCGAGCAGCAGGTGGGCGCGAGGATCCTGAAGGACTCCCGGCCGGAGGCGGTCGTCACCCTCGCCCCGGGCGAGTCGGCCTACGCCGGGATAGGGCTGTCGAGGGGCGACGGCACGGCGGACCACGGGCGCACCGTCGGCACGCTCCGGGTCTCCCTCGCGGACCGGAACGGCAGCGCGACGGGCAAGCCGGCCACGGTCGCCCTGCCGAAGGGCACGTACGTCGACGACAGCGCCTTCGTCACCTTCTGGCAGGCGGACCCGGCCGCCGCCCTCGTCTGGTGACAACGGGGGACCCCGGGGGGCGCTTTCCCCCGGGGTCCCCGCTCTCCGTCAGGCGAGCGGCTTGCGGAGGATCGCCATGAAGAAGCGCGTCTTGCGGACGAGGACTTCCTGCGCGCTCCCGAGCCCGGCGATCACCCCGTCCACGAACTCCGCCCCGAACCGCTCCGTGAACTCCTCCCGCCGGGAGTGGACCCCCAGCGCGAACACGTTCATCGTCATCGCCAGGTTCGCCGACAGGTCCTTGAGCGACAGCGTGTGGAAGCCCGTCCCGCCGACCAGGTCGAAGAACTCTCCCAAGCGCGGCGGCACGTTGGCGGCGTACACCGTCTCGAAGAGGGCGGTCTCGGCCTCGGTGAGTTCCTCGGTGACGACCGACTCCAGCACCATGAGGTCGCCACCGGGCTTCAGGACCCGCCAGGCCTCGCCGAGGGCCTTGGCGCGGTCCATGTGACAGAGGCTCTCCACCGCCCACGCGCAGTCGAACGACTCGTCCTCGTAGGGGAGCCGCATGGCGTCGGCGACCTCGAAGGTGAGGCGGTCGGTCAGCCCGTGTTCGCCCGCGAGCCGGTTGGCGGCCGCGATCTGCTCCTTGCTGACGGAGACGCCGGTGACCTCGACACCGCGCTGCCGCGCCGCCTTGAGCGCGGTGCGGCCGGTGCCGCAGCCGATGTCCAGCAGGCGCTGCCCCTCCTTGGGGTCGAGGGACTCTATGAGGTAGTCGGTGTACCGGTCCTGCGCCTGGGAGGACATGGCGGCCAGTTCCATGCTCTGCGGGACGGGCGCGTCCGGCGGGAACCACAGGCCGCAGTGCACGCTCTCGCCGAGGGTGAGGTGATAGACCTCGCCGAACTTGTCGTACCAGTCGCCGACCTCGTCGGCCGAGACCTGGAGCAGGGGGTTCTTTTCTTCGTGCGGCACGGTGCATTCCTTCCGGGAACGGGCATCGAGGACCGGCACGAGCCTCCAGCACCCCGAGGAAGGCCGACAAGGCCGCCTCCAGGGCCGAACGGATCTTTCCGGCCAGGGAGTTACCCGTCCTGTTACCCGTCCTCCGCGACGGCGCCCTCAGCAGCGACGTCCTCCGCGTCCGCGCCCTCGACGGCGGCTTCCTCGGCGAGCCGCTCCGCGATGTCGTCGACCCACACCTGCGCCCACTGCCGGAGCTCCGCGATCCGCTCCTCGTCCAGCCCGTACGCGGTGAACTCGCCGTCGTCGAGCCACTCCGCCCCGGCGAGCCGTGCCTGGAGATCGGTGAGGTCGAACAGCCCGTCCCGCGCGTGGCGCCGTCCCAGCTCCTCCAGTTCCGGGTGGGACCAGTACGCGGAGGCGGCCCGGACGACGCCGAGGCTCCGGGCGAGCCCGAGGTCGGCGAGGGCGCGCACCTCCAGGCCGACCACGTCCTCGACGGCGGGCACGGGCCCGTAGCCCGTCTCCACCGGCGGCCGCCACAGCGTCTCCTTGCCGAGGTCGACGGCGCACTCCTCCCCGGTGGTGGGGTCGGTCACCGCGAGCCGTGCCGCCAGTGGGCCGGCCGCGACCTGCCGCACCTGCCAGCCCCGTTCCTCCAGCCCGGCGCACAGGGCGGCCGCGATGCCGGCCATCGGCTCGGGCGCCTCGGTGACGAACTCCAGATCCCGGCCGGGCCGCCCCCCGAGCCCGTACGCCCGCACCGCGTAGCCACCGGCGAGCACGACAGCTCGCGGCCCGCAGACCGTCAGCACGTCGGGCAGCAGCCGCCCGTGCAGCCCTTCCGGCTCGGGCAGGGGCGTCTCGGGCAGCATGATCGCGATTATGGCCCACACGCCCGGACCCGGACCGCATTACGGACCCCCTTGTTCCGCTTCTGTCGGACGGTCATGGCCAGAAAGAGCGGGCTCACGGGCGTCGGCAGGCATCAGGCAGGCACGTGGAAAGCCGCCCCCGGGTCGGCCCGGGGGCGGCTTGCTCAGATGCGGGAGGGGTCAGCGGCCGTGGCCGTGGCCCTCGTGACCGCCGTGACCTTCGTGGCCGTGGCCATGGCCTTCGTGGTCTTCCCTGTTGAAGGAGCCGTTGTCGGAGAGGATCGGGATCTCGTCGAGGATGTGCGACAGCGGCGCGTCCCCCTGACTGACCGTCGAGTTCTCCGTGCACTGCTGCTGCGCCTGCTGGGACAGGATCGGAATGTCCTGGAGGCCGACGTTGATCAGGCCGACCAGCGACTGGGCGCCGAGCTTGCCGATGCCGATGCACGGCTTGTTCAGCGAGCCGTTGATGAGCCCCATCTGGGGGCTCATATAGCCGCCGGTCCAGGTATTGCCGTACATCTGGGCCGCGCCATTGGCATTGGCCACACCGTTGTCATTGCCCACCGCCATCGCCGGCACGGACGATACCGCGGCCGTGGAGGCCGCGAGCGCCGCGATGGCCACTACTTTCTTGATCACACTGTTCCTTCGCTGTGGTCGACGAATTACGGGAGCGCCCTGGCTAACTTGATAATTCGCCCGAGGTTATTCGCCTTCACCCCTTCGGCCCACCCCGCGAACCGATCAGAATAAATATGGCGGCCCGGCCCGGCCGTCGGAATCCGACAGGGAAAATCCCCCCTGCCGCGGGGCCCGCACACCCGCGGCAGAGGGGTTTTTCGCTGCGTCCGGTACCGCTCGGCGACTACGGTCAGCCGTTGCCGGAACCGTTGCCCGACACGACCGGGATCTCCGACAGGATGTGCGACAGCTGGGCGTCGCCCTCCCTGATCGTGGAGTTGTCGGTGCACTGCTGCTGCGCCTGCTGAGTGGCGATCGGCACGTCCTGGACGCCCACGTTGATCAGGGCCAGGACCGACTGGAGGCCGAGCTTGCCGATGCCCAGGCACGGCTTGTTCAGCGTGCCCTGGATCAGGCTCATCTGCGGGCTCTCCACACCCCCGGTCTTGGTGTTCCCGTAACCGGTCCTGGCAGCGTTGGCATTGGCGACATCGCTGTCATTCCCGATCGCCAGCGCGGGTCCGGCGAGGGAGCCGACCGCGGAAACCGACAGGGCCGCCGTGGCCATTACCTTCTTGAGCACGTCCATGCCTTTCGATCGTTTAGCGCCCCCACTGGGAAAGCGTTCTGAATAACTCCGGCCCCATGCATAGGTTCCGGGGTTTCACTCATTCGAGCCAGTGGGCGCGCTGCACGTATTACTGGCACATCGCGGCGCGTACTAATTGCTTTTATGACCGGCCGAGGCGCCGATAAGCCATGATGCTGGCGAGCGTGACATAGCGATAAGGGCCGCAGCATTCGGTGCCCAGTACGCCGCGGTCGATCAGCCGGTGCACGGTCCACGGCGTGAGCCCGAGCAGCTCGGCGGCGGACCGGACGGGCAGGCTCATGTCCTCGAAGACCCCGGGAAGGGGGCGCTGCCGGGGCGGGGCGGCGGCGTCGGGGAAGGCCGTCGGCGCGGTCATCGGCCGACCCCGCCGACCGGCACACGAGTGCCGTCGGAGGGAAGGGCGGACGCGGACAGCGCTTCGCGCAGGGCGCGTTCCGGCTGCCTGCCGCACAGCACGCGGTCGCCCGCCCGGAAGAGCGGCACCCCGACGACGCCGTGCCGGCGCAGCCGGCCCATCTCCTCGCGCAGGTCCTCGGCGGCGGCCTCCGCTCCCCGGAGAAAACCGTCCGGTATGGATGCATCGCCATGGGCTGTTTCCACGCCGCACTCGTCGGCGAGCTCCCGGAGCACCGCCGGGTCGCCGATGTGCAGCCCGTCGGTGAAGTACGCGCGGAAGAGGCGCTCCACCATGACCTCCGCGCGGCCCTGGGCCGCCGCACGGGCGATGAGCAGGTGGGCCCCGAAGCTGTTGCCGACGACGGCCCGGTCGAGGCGCAACTCCAGCCCCTCTTGGGCCGCCTGACGGGTGAAACGGGCCATATAGGACTCGGCCTCGGCGCCGAAGATGCCCTCCAGAACCGACGGCAGCGGCTGCGGGACGTCGGGCGCGGCGGGCGCGATCTGGTACGGACGGAACGTCAGCTCGACCTGCTCGCCCCCGGCTCGCAGCCGGTCGGCTGCCCGTCTGAGGCGGGTATAGCCGATATAGGAGTGGACACAGATGACGTCCAGGACCATATCCGCCTTCACCATCGGAACCCCCCAAAGCGCGGTTTTCCATACCGCTGAGCGACTTCACAGGAACCTAGATCAGCAACTTGCCGGGCGTCAAGTATGTTTCTGCGCCCTGTGGGCCGGAGGTGGGCGCCGGACTCCCGCGGTGCGCGCAGCGCTCCGGAACGACATAAGGGGACGGGGCGGACCGGGCGCTCGTGACACGGGCGCGCACGCCCGGTGCGGACGACACACGCCGTGTCGTGGCCGCGCGCTACCGGTCGCCCCGGAAGAGGCGGAGGATCTCATCGGGCCTGATTCGGACCGGAGTTGAGGAGTTCCCGTCGAGCGTATAGGCGACGGCGGCCACAACAATGTACGTATTGCGTGCCGGTGGTGTCGCGGTCGCCGCCACCACCTCCGCGGCGGCCGTCTCCTGCGGCATGATCTCGACGCATCTCTCCCCTGGCGTGTGCGACGACGTCCCGGCCCGGTGATCCACGTACTGACGGAAGGCTGCTAACTTGCCGGGCGTCAAGTAGGTTCAGCTGGGGGCGGCAGGTTCCCGACAACAGCAGGAGAGACCCATGGGCAGCGGCACCCCTCAGCAGGCGCGCAGGAGCGACACCCGTGAGCGCATCCAGAAAACGGCCCTGGACCTCTTTGTCTCGCGCGGCTACGAGAAGACCTCGCTACGGGAGATCGCCGAGGAGCTCGGCGTCACCAAGGCCGCGCTGTACTACCACTTCAAGACGAAGGAGGACATCCTCACCGCGATCTCCGAGGATCTGGGGCGCCCGGTCGACGAGCTGATCGCCTGGGCGAAGGAACAGCCACCGACCCTGGATACCAGGCGGGAGCTGATGACCCGCTACAGCGCGGCGCTGAAGTCGGCCATGCCGATCTACCACATCCTCCAGGAGAACCAGGCGACCCTGCGCGACCTGTCCGTCGGACGGACGCTGCGCAACCGGGTGGAGGCCATCTCCCGGCTGATGCACACCGGCGACCTCGACTTCGACACGCACATCCGCGTCGCCAGCGCCCTGCTGACCGTCCACTTCGGGGCGTTCACGCTGGGCCACCTGAGCGGCACGGAGGAGGAGAAGCGGCAGGCGCTCCTCCACATCGCGCTGGGCACCCTCGACTCGGCGGCGAACGCGTCCGGCTGACCTCTTTCAGGTGACCCCGGCCGGGGCGGCGGCCCGCTGCTGCCGTTCCAGCTCCGCCAGTGCGCGGGCGCCCCGGCCGGGTGCGATGTCGAGCCGGGCGAGCACCGCGGGCACCGCCACCCCGGGCATCAGGTGCTCGTACAGGCAGATGGCCCGGCGCTCCAGGTCGGCCCGGCCGCAGACCGTCTGCGAGAGGGCGTTGATGCCCCCGTACGCGGCCACGATCAACTCCGCCACCTCGGACGGCATCACGTGCGGCAGCACCTCGCCGCGCTCCTTGCCCTCCATCAGCGTGCGGGTGTGCAGGGCCGTCCAGTCGCTGAACTGCCCCACGCGGTGCGGCGCCGCGGCGCTGTGCTCGATGGAGAGCCGCACGCTGCCGCGCAGCACCGGGTCCACCAGCAGCCGGTGCGTGAAGATCATGCCGATGTCGACCAGTTCCTGCATCTTGGAGGAGCGCGGCAGTTCGGGGCGGACGGGGGCGATGGACACCTGGGCCTGGACCACGGCGTGCGCCAGGTCCTCCTTGGAGGCGAAGTGGAAGTACAGGGCGCCTTTGGTCACTTCGGCGCGGGCGAGGATCTCGTTGATGGTCGCCGCGTCATAGCCCCGCTCGTCGAACACCACCGCGGCCGCTTCCAGGATGGCCCGCCGCGTTCTGATCGCACGGTCCTGCTTTGCCACGGTACACCTCCGCATCGCTGAGTGACCCGCGCTCCGCGTTCTGGGCGGCAGGGCGAATCGCTGACCGCTTCGCTGCCGCCGGATTCCGCGCGCAGCCGCCGTAGAGCGTATGCAGGACACCCGCGTCAAGGGAGGGGAGCGAACCAGCCATCGTGTCCGGCGCCCCCGCCCGAAGGGAGTTCACTAGGGTCGGACACCACCGGCCGCGGCCGGTCCGACGAGCCGGAGGAGCCCGCACGGATGAGTCTCACGGGGACCGCCTTCTTCGCGCTGCTCATCGCGGCGACCGTGCTGGCCGTGCTGGCCACGCTGGTGCTGTGGGCGAGGATCCCCGGGCCGCGGCCGTTCGCCTGGCTGACGCGGATCGTGCTGATCGCGCTGTGCCAGGCGACCGCGATCTGTGTGGTGGCGACCTGGATCAACAGCAGTTACGGACTCTACGCCTCCTGGGACGACCTGCTCGGCAGACCGGGTGGCACGGGCCCGGTGTCGATGCCCGGCCCGCCCCCGGAGCGGGCCCGCTTCCTGCGCGGGGACGCCGGGATACAGGAGACGTACGTCCGCGGGCGCGCCTCGGCGCTGTCCGGGCAGGTGATGGTCTGGACCCCGCCGCAGTACGACGAGCCGCGCTACCGGAAGACCGCGTTCCCCGTGGTGCTGCTGCTGCACGGCGTGCCCGGGTCGCCGCAGTCGTGGATGGAGCAGGGCCATATGCCCGGCGACTTCCAGAAGCTGCTGCGGGCCGGGGCGAGCAGGCCGTTCATCCTCGTCGTGCCGATCATCAACCCCGGCGGGGTGGACACGGACTGCACGGACACCACCGGCCACAAGGTCGCGACCTGGCTCTCCTCCGACGTCCCGGATCTGATCCGGCACCACTTCCGGACCGGAAAGGGCCCGCACTACTGGGGGCTGCTGGGCATCTCCACGGGCGGCTACTGCGCGGCCAAGCTGCCCCTGCAGTACCCGAAGGTGTTCGGCGCCGGCGCGGCGCTGGACCCCGACCCGCTGACCGGTGACCGGGGCGTCCTGCCCGACTCCCAACTGCGGCTGCACAACAGCCCCATGTGGCTGGTGGCGCACACCCAGGCGGACGTCGGGCTGTTCCTGGCGACGTCGCGGCAGGACCGGGACAGCCCGCCCTCCTACATCGAGGAATTCCAGCGGGCGGCGGCGGGCAGCAAGGTCCGGCTGAAGACGATGGTGGCGCCGAAGGGCGGCCACAACTACAACACGTGGATCTCGATGTATCCGGCGGCGTTCGGCTGGCTGGGCGAGGAACTGGACCAAGGCCCCTCGTAATCACCCGCGATCACTCGTGATCGCCCGTGATCACCGCGATCCGCGGACGGAAAAGGGGGCCCATGAGGCCCCCTTTCTCTTCTCGCGAGAAATCAGCTGTTGGTGTCCTGGGGGAAGACCAGCTGCTTGCTCATCCACTGCAGGCTCGGCGCGATCTCCCGCCGCCACGTGGTGAAGTTATGGCTGCCCTCCTCCAAAATGATCTTGGATGCGGACATCGGTTCCTTGACGGCCTTGAGGAACTTCTCGGTCTCCTTGAAGTTCTTCTCGCCCTTCTTGCTGCTGGTGACGAGCACCGAGACCTTCGGCGGGGGCATGTTCTTCAGCCGCCAGATCAGGTCGTGCTCGCGCTCCCGCTGCTTGGCGTCGTCACCGCTGCCGAAGAGGTTGCCCGTGGTCAGATCGTTCTTGATCCTGTAGTCGGCGGAGAGCGCGGCCGCCGCGGGGTAGACCGAGGGCTGGCGCATGGCGAGTTCCAGGGCGCAGGTGCCGCCCGAGGAGTAGCCCATGGCGCCCCACGCGCTGGCCTCGTGCCCGACGCGGTAGGCGCTGCGCAGCGCCTCGGGCACGTCCTTGGTGAAGTACGTCTCCGCCTGCGGGCCGCCCGGGACGTCCACGCACTCGGTGTCGCGCGGCGGGGCGATCGTCGGCCGGAGCATCACGATCACCGTCGGCTGCATCGCCTTCTGCGCCAGCAGTTCGCTCGCGGTCTTCGGGATCTGGAGGAACTTCGAGAGGTTGTCGATGCCGCCCGGGTAGCCGCTGATGGCCACGATCACGGGGAAGCGCTGGCGCTCGTACTGCTTCTGGAAGTACTGCGGCGGCAGATAGACGAACGCGGGCTCGACGACATTGGCCCGGCGGCCGACCAGGCGCACCGACTGCACCATGCCGACCTGCTCCTTCGGGCCCTGCGGGAGGCCCATGTGGTCCACGTTCTCCGTGCCCGAGGGCCGGATCAGGCCGCCCTTGCCCGTGTCGACCGCGGCGTTCGCGTTGGTGTCGGTCACCGCGGTGACCTGGCCCGGCGAGCGGTCGTACCGACCGAGGAGCTGGCCCCAGGTGCCATAGAAACTGTTCGCGGAATTCACCGCCAGCAGCACCACCGACATGATCGACAGCTGCGTCACCAGGATCGAACCGAGCCGGCCCAGAACGGGCAGCACGCCGCGCCCGGACAGTCGCGGCCAGAGCCATACGGTGAGACCGACGCACAGCACGGCGACGAACACGACCGTATACAAGAGTGACCGGCTGGTCAGGCCCATACGGCTCTCAACTCCCTGCCCCGCGGTGGGTACTCATGTTCGGTAAAACAATGCTCTCCGATAAAGAGGCCGGAATGGGTGGACAGGGTTGCCCAGGACCCATTTCTTACCCTGCTCTTGTCCTTCCCGTGGCCTGTACGTACGGCCCCGTTGGGGCGCCGGAAACCGCCCCGTCAGGGGGTGGGTGACGGCCCCACTGGGCAGGAACGCGGCATGAGCGACGTCTTCTTGCGCAGGCTGAGCCGCTGGCAGTCCGATCAGTACCGCGAGCAGCTCGCGGACCTCCACGTGGCGGCGTACGAGGGCCTCCACCACCGCGACCGCTTCAGGGAACGGCTCGCCGAGGACGCCTCGCGGCCCGGCTTCGACCTGGTGATCGCCGAGCACCGGGGACCGGTCGGCTGCGCGTACGGCTATCCCCTGGCCCGCGACAGCGGCCGGTGGCAGGGGTTCGCCGGGCCCGTCCCCGCCGATCTCGCGGAGCTGACGGCGGCGGGGCGGGTGTTCCTGGTCGCGGAGCTGATGGTGCTGCCGCGGTACCGGGGGCAGGGGATCGGGCGACGGCTCCACGACCGGTTGCTGTCGGGGGGCGGGGCGCTGCTGGCGACGATGCTCGTCCCTGCCGGGGGCGTGGACGCGGGTGCCGCTGCGCGGCTGGCGTGGGGGTGGGCGCCGGCCGGGAAACTCCATGCCGACGACTTGGTGCTGGAGGTGTATACGCGGCCGTTGCACCGCTGAGCCCTGCCTGCGGGCCGGTGGTCGGGTTGTGCCCACCCTCCCCCAGCTACCGCTGGGAGGTGCCCCCAGCCTTGCGGAACGCCTGCCCACAACCTTCGGGGTGCGCAATCCAGCCCGTCCGGCGTTTGAGGACGCGGCCGGAGGGCGCTCCCGCCGCAGGCGGCGAACCGGTCCGCGGACAGCCGTGAGACAGCAACCCGAGACATCCGCGAAACATCCCATCGGGTACACCGCATGCTGGAAGGGGGTTAATCGACACAAGGATGGACACCGTCATGCGCGTGCTGGTCGCTGAAGACGAAGAGATGCTCGCCGAGCTGGTGGCGACGGGGCTGCGGAGGGCCGGGTTCGCCGTGGACACGGTGTACAGCGGGGACGCGGCGATCGCCTATCTGGACCTGCACGACTACGACGTGGTGGTCCTCGACCGCGACCTCCCCCGGGTGCACGGCGACGACGTCACCCGCCGTCTGGTGGCCTCCGGCTCCCGTACCCGCATCCTGATGCTCACGGCGGCGGGCAGCATGGAGGACCGCGTCGCCGGGCTGGACCTGGGCGCCGACGACTACCTGCCCAAGCCGTTCGAGTTCCCCGAGCTGGTCTCGCGCGTACGGGCCCTGCGCCGCCGCAGCGCCCGCCCCGCGCCGCCGGTGCTGGAGCGGGCCGGGCTCCGGCTGGACACCGTACGGCGCACCGCGACCCGCGACGGCCGGGACCTGGACCTCTCCCCCAAGGAGTTCGCCCTGCTGCAGATCCTGCTGGAGGCGGAGGGCGCGGTGGTCAGCGCGGAGGAGCTGCTGGAGCGGGCCTGGGACGCGCACGCCGACCCCTTCACGGGCGCGGTGCGGGTGGCCATGAGCAAGCTGCGCGGCAAGCTCGGCGACCCGCCGCTGATCCGTACCGTCCAGGGCGTCGGGTACGCCCTGTGAAGCGTCCGCGCCGGCCCGTGCTCACCGCCCGCACGCGCATCGCCGTCGCGTACGGCGCGGTGTTCCTCGTGCTGGGCACGGTCCTGCTGGTCACGGTCAACGTGCTGTCCCGTGCGGGCACGCGCGAGCAGGCGACGGTGATCGCCCGTACCGCCGTGCCGGTGGAGGCGCTGCGGCCCGGCCAGCCGGTGCCGGGGCAGCCGGCCGGGACCCTGGAGCCGTCCACGATCTACCAGGTCAGCGGCGACGTCAGCAACGCGGCCTCGCACCAGCTCGTCCTGTGGTCCGCGCTCGCGCTGCTGGTCATCGCGCTGCTGGCGGTCGGCGTCGGCTGGTGGACGGCCGGGCGGGTGCTGCGGCCCGTGCACGCGATGACCGCGACCGCCCGCCGCATCTCCGAGCGCAATCTGCACGAGCGGATCGAGCAGCAGGGGCCGGACGACGAGCTGAAGGAGCTGGCCGACACGATCGACGCGCTCCTCGGACGGCTGGAGGGCGCCTTCGACAGCCAGCGCCGTTTCGTCTCCAACGCCTCGCACGAGCTGCGCACCCCGCTCGCGACCCAGCGCGCCGCCATCCAGGTGGGCCTGGACGGCGACCCGTCGCCGGAGGACCTGGCCCGTACGAAGACGCTGCTGCTGGAGACCAACCGGCGCTCGGAGCACCTGATCGACGGTCTTCTCGCGCTGGCCCGCAGCGAGCGCGGCCTGGAGCGCCGGGACCCGCTCGACCTCGTGGACGTCGTCGCGGAGGAGGTCGCGGCCGTCGCGGGCCGCGCGGAGCGGGAGGGCGTACGCCTCCGGGCGTACTCCACGGCGTCCCCGCTCACCGGCAACCGCGTGCTGCTCGCGCAGCTCGTCGGCAACCTGCTGCGCAACGCGGTCGGTTACAACCACCGGGGCGGCACCGTCGACGTGCGCGTGGAGCCCGGGCGGCTGACCGTCACGAACACCGGCCCAGAGGTACCCGCGCACGAGACCGAGGCGCTCTTCGAACCGTTCCGCCGGGGCGCGGGCAGGGAGCGGCTCGCCGGGGGCGCGGGTCTGGGCCTGTCGATCGTGCGGTCCATCGCGCGCGCCCACGGCGGCCGTGCGTACGCCTCCCCGCGCCGCGGCGGGGGTCTGCGTGTGACGGTCGAACTCGGCCGGCCGGAGCTCAGTCGGTGACGATGCCCGTCGCGCGGGCCTCCGCCAGCCAGTCCGGGAACTCCACCATCAGCTCCCGGTAGAGCTGGGCGTCCGTCAGGGACCTGGGGTCGCGGCCCGCGTGGAAGAAGCCCGCGTTGTCGATGACGCGCTTCTCCGGCACCGGCAGGTCGTCCAGCTTGCGGAGGAAGTCGAAGCCCTTGCCCTCCGGGTCGCCGAAGCCGACGAACTGCCAGAAGATCGGCAGGTGCGCGGCTTCGCAGAGGGCGCGCTCGGCGGCGGGCTTGCTGTAGGGGCCGCCGTCCGTCTGGAAGACGACGAAGGCGGGGTCGGTGGCACCCGACTGCTTGTAGTGCTCGATCACCGCTTCCATGGCCCAGTGGTAGTTGGTGCGGCCCATGTGACCCATGCCGCTGTGGAGTTCGTCGATGCGGCCCGCGTAGTTCGTGAGGTCCAGTTCCGCCGTGCCGTCGACGTCGGTGGAGAAGAAGACGACCGGTACGGTGCCGTCGTCGTCGAGGTTCGCGGAGAGCCCGAGTACCTGCTCGGCGAGGTGCTGGACCGTGCCGTTCCTGTAGTACTCGCGCATCGAGCCCGACCGGTCGAGGACCAGGTAGACGGCCGCGCGCTGACCCGTCAGGCCCTGCTTCTCCAGCGAGACCGCCGCCGCCTTGTAGAGGCTGACCAGCGCGGGCGCGGTGCGCTCCAGCTTCGTCAGGCTCACGGCCGCCTCGCGCGGCGGCATCGCGGGCTGGGGCTCCGGCGTCGGCTCCGGACCCGGCGCGGGCTCCGGCTTGGGCACGGGCCGCGGCGTGGGCTCGGGCTCCTCCGGCACCGGGACCGGGCTGGGCGCCGGCTCGGGCTGCGGGATCGGCTTGGGCGTGGGCAGCGGCGTCGGCTGGGGCTCCGGCTCCGGGAGCGGGTCCGGCCTCGGCACGGGTCCCGGCGTCGGGGCGGGGATGGGGCCGAGCGGGCCGGGATCGGGGATGGTGTCCGTGGTGGACTGCGCGGGCAGCGCCGTGCGGAGCGGTGCGGAACCGGCGGCCGGTTCCGCCTCCCGGCCCGTGTTCTGCTGGGGCAGGGTGGGTTCGTCGCGTTCGGCTGCGGATGACTTGTTACGGCCGAACGCGTTCCGCAGCAGACTCCGGATGCCCATGTGGAGAAGTCCTTCACGTTGTCGTGGGAGCTGATTTTGTCCGGAGTGCGGGCATTTATCCCTTGTCCGGTCGCAACGTAAGGCTAGCCGTCACGCTCTGCTCGGCGTGTGCCATGGGTCGTGTCCACGGGGTTCTTTCCCCTGGGCGACTCAAGACCCCGAACACGCCCCCCGCACCCCAGCGCGCCCCCGGAACGAGGTGACGCCCATCAGATCGACTGACTACCCTAGGTAGTCACAGAGTTACTCTGTGAATCGGGTCCGATGAGGGGGAGGGGAGCCCGGGTGGCGGGAGTGGAGTCCCACCTCCCGCCACCCGGGCAGACTTCCACGGCCGTCCGAACCGACGTCACATCAGCGTTGTCACATCAGCGCCGTCACCAGCGGCACCTTCGGGCAGCACCCCGCCGCCGAGTGCAGCGCCCGCAGCAGCCGCCCCTGCGTGAGCCGCGGCAGCCACAGCACGGACCGCACCCCGTACTCCGCGACGGCCATCAGCTCCAGATCCCCGAGCTCCTCCGCCACGAGCACCACCCGGCCCGCCGGGGAGAGCCTGCGCAGTTCCGCCGCGGCCGGTGCGTCGTCCGGGCCCATCAGGACCACGGAGACGTCCCCGTCCTCCCGCACCACGCGCATCTCCGACGACGCCCGGAGCCTGCGGACGAATCTCGCCCGGTTGAGCTCGTCGGTCGCGTACACGGTCACGGTGATGCGTTTGTCGGACACTTTTCTCTTCCTCGTCTTCCCCGTCTTCCCCCACGTCTCTACGGCTCCCACCTTGCAGGGCCGCCGTCAACGAACGATTGCCGATCGATCAACTCGAATGAATCGGGCCCGGAACCAAGGAGGTTCCGGGCCCGGTCAGCCGTTCAGCGCGAGGGGTTACGCGTCCTCGCCGCCGCCGAAGCGCTCGCGGTACGCCGCCAGGTCGTCCTCGGTGATCTTCGCGAAGAGCACCGGCGGTACGGAGAAGGACGTACCCGCCGGGACGAAGGTCAGCGACTTGGCCTCGTCCGAGGTGACCCAGGTGCGGGCGTCGTCGGCCAGCGCGAACGCGGAGCGCATCGCGGCGGCGGACGCCGGGATGAACGGCTCGGACACCACCGCGTAGAGGTGGATCAGGTTCATCGCCGTGCGCAGCGTCAGCGCGGCGCCCTCGGGGTCGGTCTTGATCTCCAGCCAGGGGGCCTTGGTCTCCAGGTAGGAGTTGCCCGCGCTCCACAGCGCGCGCAGCGCCTGGGCGGCCTTGCGGAACTGCATGGCCTCCATGTGGTTCTCGTACTCGGTCAGCAGCGCGGCGACCTCGCGGCCGAGCTCCGCCTCCGCCTCGCCGGCCTCGCTGCCCGCCGGGACCTCGTCGCCGAAGCGCTTCTTGGAGAACGACAGGACGCGGTTGACGAAGTTGCCGAGAACGTCGGCGAGGTCCTTGTTGACCGTGGCGGAGAACAGCTCCCAGGTGAAGGACGTGTCGTCCGACTCGGGGGCGTTGGCCATCATGAAATAGCGCCAGTAGTCGGCGGGCAGCAGCTCCAGGGCGTCGTGCGTGAAGACACCGCGCTTCTGGGAGGTGGAGAACTTGCCGCCGTAGTAGTTGAGCCAGTTGAAGGCCTTGACGTAGTCGACCTTCTTCCACGGCTCACGGGTGCCGAGCTGCGTGGCGGGGAACATCACCGTGTGGAACGGGACGTTGTCCTTGCCCATGAACTGGGTGTAGCGGACGTCGTCGGCCTCGTACCACCACGACTTCCAGTCGCGGTTCTCCTGGTCCTGGTCCGCCCACTCCTTGGTGGCGCCGATGTATTCGACCGGGGCGTCGAACCATACGTAGAAGACCTTGCCCTCGGCCGCGAGCTCCGGCCAGGTGTCGGCCGGGACGGGCACGCCCCAGTCCAGGTCACGGGTGATGGCGCGGTCGTTGAGGCCCTCGGTCAGCCACTTGCGGGCGATGGAGGAGGCCAGCACCGGCCAGTCCTTGCCGTGCTCGTCGATCCACGCCTCGACCTCGCCCTGGAGCTTCGACTGGAGCAGGAAGAGGTGCTTGGTCTCGCGCACCTCGAGGTCGCTGCTGCCGCTGATCGCCGAGCGGGGCTCGATCAGGTCCGTCGGGTCCAGCACCCGGGTGCAGTTCTCGCACTGGTCGCCGCGCGCCTTGTCGTAGCCGCAGTGCGGGCAGGTGCCGACGATGTAGCGGTCCGGCAGGAAGCGCTCGTCGGTGATCGAGAAGACCTGGCGGATCGCCCGCTCCTCGATGAAACCGTTCTCCTTGAGCTTCCGCGCGAAGTGCTGGGTGATCTCGCGGTTCTCGGGGGACGAGCTGCGGCCGAAGTAGTCGAAGGACAGCCCGAAGCCGTCGTAGATCGCCTTCTGGGCCTCGTGCTGCTGCGCGCAGAACTCGGCGACCGGCAGACCGGCCTCCTTGGCCGCCAGCTCGGCGGGCGTGCCGTGCTCGTCGGTGGCGCAGATGTAGAGGGTCTCGCGGCCGGTCTGGCGGAGGTACCTGGCGTACACGTCCGCCGGGAGCATGGACCCCACCATGTTGCCCAGGTGCTTGATCCCGTTGATGTACGGAAGGGCGCTGGTGATGAGGTGTCGAGCCATTTCCGGCTGCTCCCTGGTCGCGGGTGGTATGGAGGCCTTTAGCGTATCCGAGGGGCAGGGGGTGCCCGCGCGGCGATTTCGGCGTTCGCCGTGGGGGCACCCGGTGCGCTGTCGGCTCAGGCTCCGGCCACGGTGGGCGGTGGCTCCGCCATCCAGGCCCGCCACGGCCGCGTGATCACCTCCCGGTAGGTGTGGTGGGACGGGTTCCGCCCGGCATGCCGGAACGTCCAGCCCTGCGCGTCCGAGAAGTCCTCGACCGCCTCCGAACTCGCCTCGCAGACCGCGCACTGCATCGCGTACGTGATCGGCTCGGCGTCCGGCTCCCGGTCCGGCTGCAGCGTCCAGTTCCCGAAGAAGAAGACGGTGCGCGCGGTCAATGCCCCCACCTGCTCTCGGCGTTCAGCCGCGCGACACGCGCACGCAGCGTCTCCGCCTCGGACGCGGGCCGGGCGCACTCGGGCGGGCAGTCCCACTCGACGCCGCCCTGCGGGGGTCGTAGCTGTACGTATCCGGCGTGCCGGTCCATGACTTGGCCGAGGCGATTGGTGCGCGTGTCCACGGCATAGCTCACGGGTTCTGACTCGGAGTCGGCGGAGACGGGGAGCGTGGGGGGATTTTCTTTGCTCACCCCTTGAGGATGCCCACTCGGTACCGCTTCTGATCAGTCACCGGCCGGGTACCCAGAGTGAGGTACGGATCGGGGGCCAGAAGCTGCCCGTCCGTAGCCGGAAACGGCGATCGCCGGGTGGGCTCGAAGATCGAGCCCACCCGGCGATCGAAGGCGCCGGCGTCCGGCTACTTGGCCGGCTTCGCCGACTGCGGCTTGCGCAGCGAGAGGTGCAGCTCCTTCAGACGGGACTCGTCCACCTCGCTGGGGGCGCCCATCAGGAGGTCCTGCGCGTTGCCGTTCAGCGGGAACGCGATCGTCTCGCGGATGTTCGGCTCGTCGGCCAGCAGCATCACGATGCGGTCGACACCCGGCGCGATGCCGCCGTGCGGCGGGGCGCCGAACTTGAACGCGCGGAGCATGCCGCCGAACTCGCGCTCCACATCCTCGTTCGAGTAACCGGCGATCTCGAACGCGCGGTACATGACCTCGGGCTCGTGGTTGCGGATCGCGCCGGAGGACAGCTCGGTGCCGTTGCAGACGATGTCGTACTGCCAGGCCAGGATGTCCAGCGGGTCCATCGTGTTCAGCGCCTCCAGGCCGCCCTGCGGCATGGAGAAGGGGTTGTGCGAGAACTCGATCTTGCCGGTCTCCTCGTCCTTCTCGAACATCGGGAAGTCGACGATCCAGCAGAAGCGGAAGACGTTCTCCTCGAAGTGGCCGGCGCGCTTCGCGGCCTCGACGCGGACCGCGCCCATGATCTTGGAGACCTCGTCGAACTCGCCCGCGCCGAAGAAGACGGCGTGGCCGGGGGCCAGGTTCAGGGCCTCGGTGAGGGCCTTGACGTCCTCTTCGGTGAGGAACTTCGCGATCGGGCCGGAGAGCGTGGGGGTACCTCCCAGGCCGTCCAGGCTCTGGGGGACGCCCTCGCCGACGCGGACCCAGGCCAGACCCTTCGCGCCCTGCTCGACCGCGTACTCACCGAGGCCGTCGAAGAACTTGCGGCTCTGGCCGGCGGTGTCCGGCACGGCCAGCGCGCGGACGTGCTTGCCGGCGAACGCCTTGAAGCCGCTGTCGGCGAAGACGGCGGAGACGTCGACCAGCTCCAGCTTGGCGCGCAGGTCCGGCTTGTCGGAGCCGTACTTCAGCATGGCCTCGCGGAACGGGATGCGCGGGAACGGCGAGGTGACGTGGCGGCCGTTGCCGAACTCCTCGAAGAGCTCGGTCATGACCTTCTCGATGACCTGGAAGACGTCCTCCTGCTCGACGAAGGACATCTCCATGTCGAGCTGGTAGAACTCGCCCGGCGAGCGGTCCGCGCGGGCGTCCTCGTCACGGAAGCAGGGCGCGATCTGGAAGTAGCGGTCGAAGCCCGCGATCATCAGCAGCTGCTTGAACTGCTGCGGCGCCTGCGGCAGCGCGTAGAACTTGCCGGCGTGCAGCCGGGACGGCACCAGGAAGTCGCGCGCGCCCTCGGGGGAGGTGGCGGACAGGATCGGGGTGGCCAGCTCGTTGAAGCCCTGCGCGGTCATCTTCTGCCGGATGGCGGAGATGACCGCCGAGCGCAGCATGATGTTGCGGTGCATGCGCTCGCGGCGCAGGTCGAGGAAGCGGTACTCCAGGCGGCGCTCCTCGTTCACACCGTCGTCGGCGTTGATGGTGAACGGGATCTGCTCGGCGGCGCCGAGCACCTCGACCTCGGTGACCTCGATCTCGATCTCACCGGTGGACAGGTCGGGGTTGACGTTGTCCGCACCGCGGCTCATGACCTTGCCGTCCACGCGGACGACGGTCTCCTTGGTGAGGTGGCTCAGGGCCTCGTTCGCGGCGGTGCCGGGACGGGCGACGAGCTGGACCAGACCGTGGTGGTCGCGGAGATCGATGAAGAGGATGCCGCCCAGGTCGCGCCGATTGTGCAGCCAGCCACTCAGTCGCACGTCCGTGTCGACGTCAGCCGCACGGAGCTCGCCGCAAGTGTGGGACCGGTACCGATGCATCGTTCATCCAAGTCGTTGGTCGAGGTGTGATCGAGGTCGTCGATCGAGGCCTTGATCGAGGTCGTTGATCGTTGGGGGCGCCGGGTCAACGACGTAGCAGCCCCTGTGCAAGCCTACCCACTACCGCGAGCGGCCTCGGTGGTGTCCACTGGCGATACCCACATAAAGTGGGGCAATGCGCACCGAGGACGTACTGGCCGCCGTAGCGACCGGCCTGTGGCACTGGGACAACGCCACGCGCGTCGTCACCTTCGATGCCGAGGCCGCCCGCCTGCTCGGCCTCCCCGCCGCTCGGGTGGAGCTGACGGAATCCGCGACCCGCGCCCGGTTCCACGCGGTCGACTGGGTGGAGCTCCAGGGGATCATCAGCCTAGCGGTGGCGGAGGGCACCCTCGCCGAGGCCCGGATGCGGGTGGTGGACGAGGAGGGCCGGGTGCTGCGGACGCTGCGCACCCGCACCAAGCCGTACGTGCACGAGGGCGAGCACGTCCTCGTCGGCACCCTGGAGGAGGTCCCCCAGCCGCTGCAGGGGACGTCCACCTCCCGTACCTCCGTGACGGGCGACTGGCGGCGCAACAGAGAAGCGTTTCTGCTGGACGCCGGGCGGGCGCTCGCGGAGGCCAGGTCGACGGCGGAGGTGCTGCGGGTCGCGGCGGGCCTGTCGATGCCCGGCTTCGTGCCGTCGGGCCTGGCGGTCTTCAGCCCGCAGGCGGGCCGGGTCCGGGTCATCGGCCACCACGGCTACGGCCCCGGCCAGGCGGACCCCTTCCTGGACCTGCCGCTGGACGCTACCTACCCGGCCGCCGAGGTCATCCGCACCGGCCGGGCGATCTACCTGCCCTCCCCCGAGGACTACGAGCGCCGCTTCCCCGAGGCCTGGCGGATGGTGGCCCACTTCGGCCGCAGGTCGTGGGCGTTCCTGCCGCTGATCAACGCGGGGCAGACCATCGGCGCGTGGATGGCCGGGTTCAGCGTGCCGGTCTCCTTCACCCCCGACGAGCGGTCCGTGCTCACCACGGTGGCCCGGATGCTCGCGCAGGCGCTGGGCCGGGCCAGCGTCCACGAGTCCGAGCGGGAGCTGACCGTGGGACTCCAGCGCTCGATGATGCCGACGCTCCAGCCGGACATCCCCGGGATGTCGG
The DNA here is from genome assembly GCF_053594975.1 of Streptomyces sp. NPDC002537. Taxonomy (NCBI): domain Bacteria; kingdom Bacillati; phylum Actinomycetota; class Actinomycetes; order Kitasatosporales; family Streptomycetaceae; genus Streptomyces; species Streptomyces sp. NPDC002537. The sequence continues at coordinate 110,677 of NZ_JBSFWT010000007.1, read as the reverse complement.
TGGCCGCGCGGTATGTGCCGACCGGCGGCGGGCTGGAGGTCGGCGGCGACTGGTACGACATGATCCCGCTGCCCAACGGGAAGATCGCCCTGGTCATAGGGGACGTGCAGGGGCACGACGTCCGGGCCGCGGGGCTGATGGGGCAGCTGCGGATCGCACTGCGCGCGTACGCCTCCGAGGGGCACCACCCGGACGCGGTCCTCTCCCGCGCCTCGCGCTTCCTGGCGGGCATCAACGCCAGCGAGACCGAGGGCGACGACACGGACCCGCGCTTCGCGACCTGTCTGTACACCGAGGTCGACCCCGGCACCGGGCGGCTCACCATCGCCCGCGCCGGGCACCCCGACCCGGCGATCCGGCTCGCCGACGGCACCATGCTCATCCGCTCCACGGCCGGGGGCCTGCCGCTCGGCATCGACCCGGACACCGACTACCCGACCACCCGGCTCGTCCTCGAACACGGCGAGACGATGCTGGTCTGCACGGACGGGCTCATCGAGACCGGCGGCCACGACCTGGAGACCGGCTGGGCGCGGCTGCGCGGCATCATCGAGGGCCACTCGTTCGAACCGGACGGCGCGGGCGACGACCGGCTGGAGGCGCTCGCCGACGCGCTCGTCCAGGGCGTGCACGGACCGTCCTCCCACTACACGACCGGCCCGCTCGTGGACCGGCGCGAGGACGACATCGCCGTCCTGCTGCTGTCCCGCGACGGCACGGCCCCCGGCGGCGTGCCCGCCACCGTGCCGCATCCCGTGCGGCGCACCGTGATGTCCATCGCCCAGGCCGAACCGGAGCGCATCGCCGAGGCCCGGCAGCAGTTGCGCGTCCTCATGCACGACTGGCCGGACGGGGACCAGATCGACTCGGCGGTGCTGATGGTCTCCGAGATGGTCACCAACGTGCTCGTCCACACGGACGGGGACGCGCTGCTGTCCGCGCAGATCACGGGCGAGCGGGGGGCGCGCTGCGTCCGGGTGGACGTGGCCGACGCCAGCGACGAACTGCCGCACCGCAGGCACCCCGGGGAGATGGCGTCCTCCGGCCGCGGCCTGGTCCTGATGGAACTCCTGGCCGGAGCGTGGGGGGTGGACCCGCGGGGCGAGGGCAAGAACATCTGGTTCGAGCTGTACGAGGTGGACGGGGCGGCGGTGCCGGCCGAGGTCTGACCTCAGGCGCGGGCCCGTCGCACGGGGCTCCGCCCCGGACCTCGGTCACACATCCGCCGGGATGATCCCGAGCTTGCCCGACTGGTAGTCGTCGAAGGCCTGCGCCAGCTCGGCGTGGGTGTTCATGACGAACGGGCCGTAGTGCATCATCGGCTCGCGGATCGGCTGTCCGCCGAGCAGGACGACCTCGAAGTTCGCGCTGCGCGACTCCTGCGTCTCGTCCGCCCGGATCGTGATCGACTCGCCGTCGCCGAAGACGACGGACTGCCCCGTCCGGAACGGCCTCCGCTCCGCACCCGCGCTGCCCCGGCCGGCGAGGCCGTACGCGAGGGCGTTGAAGTCCGCGCGCCACGGCAGGGTGACCTCGGCACCGGGGTTCACCGACACGTGCATCATCGTGATCGGGGTGTGCGTGGCGCCGGGGCCCTGGTGGCCCGCGATGTCACCGGCGATCAGCCGCAGCAGCGCACCGCCGTCCCCGGAGGCGAGGAGCTTCACGCTGCCGCCCCGGATGTCCTGGTACTTCGGCGCGATCATCTTGTCCCGCTTCGGCAGGTTCACCCACAGCTGGAGGCCGTGGAAGAGGCCGCCGCTCATGACCAGCGACTCGGGCGGGGTCTCGATGTGCAGCAGGCCCGAGCCCGCCGTCATCCACTGGGTGTCGCCATCGGTGATGACCCCGCCGCCGCCGTGCGAGTCCCGGTGCACGAAGGTGCCGTCCATGATGTACGTGACGGTCTCGAAGCCCCGGTGCGGGTGCCAGGGCGTGCCCTTGGGCTCGCCCGCCGCGTACTCCACCTCGCCCATCTGGTCCATCATGATGAACGGGTCCAGGTACGCGTAGTTGATCCCCGCGAAGGCCCTGCGGACGGGGAAGCCCTCGCCCTCGAAACCGGACGGCGCGGTCGCGACGTGCAGCACCGGCCGCTGCCGGGCATCCGCCGGAGCGGAGACGCGCGGCAGGGTCAACGGGTTCTCTACGGTCACAGCCGGCATGACAGCCTCCTCGGTGTGTTCTGCCCCCAAGTTAGTTGAACGGTGAACAACTGGCAAGGTGCCCGCATTCCCGCACGCCGGGAGCGCACGCCGACCATGGACACTGGATCAATGCGCCTGAAAGCCGGCGGACCCGGCCCCGCCGCCCTCTCCGCCCTCATCGCCACCGTCCTGGTCCTGGGCGGCATCGCGCTGCTGGTGGCCAAGCACGGGGTCGCGACGGGCGGACCGGTCGCGGACGGCGACGCCTCCGGGCACTACATACAGCCGGAGGCACAGGGCGACGAGTCGGCGAAGGCGCTGCTGGCGGCGGTCCGTACGGGATCGGCGCCCGCCGCGCCGGAGACCCGGGCGGTACGGTCGGACCGCCCGGACCCGCTGCCCGCCTCGGAGCCGCTGGAGGCGGCGGAGACCAGGCCGTCACCGGCGGTCGGGCCGCTGTTCTACACGGGCCAGGGCACCCCGGGCCACGGCTGCACCGCGAGCGTGGTGCACAGCCCCAAGGGCGATCTGATCGTGACCGCGGCGCACTGCGTGCACCAGGACGGCTTCCGCACGGACATCGCGTTCGCGCCCGGCTTCCACGACGGGGTGGCGCCGTACGGGGTGTGGGTGCCGAAGTCGATCGACATCGACCCGGAGTGGGCCGCGGACCGCGACCCGGACCACGACGTGGCCTTCCTGCGCATGCGCAGAATGGGCGACAGCACGCCCATGGAGCGGATCACGGGCGCCGAGAAGCTCGCCCTGAAGCCCGCCCCGCACCGGCCCGCGCGGCTGATCGGCTACCCGGCCGACCGGGACACCCCGGTGGCCTGCCAGAACACGACGGACATGTACGGCTCCACGCAACTGCGCTTCGACTGCCGGGGCCTCACGAACGGCACCAGCGGCGGCCCGATCCTCACGGACGTCGACCCGGCGACGGGCCTGGGCACGGTCAACGGCGTCGTGGGCGGCCACCAGGAGGGCGGCGACGACGACACGTCGTACAGCTCGTACTTCGGCGACGGTGTCGCGACGCTCTACAAGCGGGCCACTTCCTAGGCGACCCCGTCAGCCATACATCCGGCGCATCGCGAAGTCGACCATCTGCTCGACCGCCTTCGCGTCGAAGACCATCCGGTGGTCGCCCTCCATGTCGAGGACGAAGCCGTAGCCGGTGGGCAGCAGGTCTATGACCTCGGCACCGGTGATCACGAAGTACTTGGACTCCTTGCCCGCGTACCGCCGCAGCTCCTTGAGCGAGGTGAACATCGGGATCACCGGCTGCTGGGTGTTGTGCAGCGCCAGGAAGCCGGGGTTGTCACCGCGCGGGCAGTAGACCTTGGAACCCGCGAAGACGACCTGGAAGTCCTCCGCGGACATCGACCCCGTGGTGAACGCCCGCACCGCGTCGGCGAGCGACGGCGGGGACGGCTCGGGATAGAGCGGCTGCTCGCCGTAGCCCCCGGGCTGCTGCGGCGGCGCGTAGCCCTGCGTTCCCGCGTTCTGGTCGTAGCCGTACATGGACCAAAGCGTACTCAGTGAACCTCCCCGGCCAGTAGCCCCGGAGTTTCTGTCCTGCACGTGTGGTCCGCGGCGGTACGGGCGGCCGCCCGACCGGCACCTCAGGAGGTGGCGACACCACCGTCACGACACGTGATGTTCCCCGCACGGGGGACGACAGCAACACGCGCACCAACATGCAGGTCAGCGCGGGTGGCCCGGTTCTGGGCGCTACTACGTGCTTCGCGGCTGCGCCCCACACCGGCACGGTCTTGCGCGCGCTGGTGGAAGCCATGCCGTTCCCGCTGATCTGCAGACCAGCCGGGTTGGGCCCGTAGATACTTCACCCGAATCCCGCTCTCGGGTGCGACCGGGACGTACGTCCCGTCATTGACGGCCAGGGTGTGGATGTTCACCCCGCCCACCGCGTCCCGGTGGAGCACCGAGGCGCAGGTCTCGTTGACGCACACGTACGAACGACCGCGAACCTTGCGTCGTGTCAGGCAGTACGGGCAGGTCTGCGAGGAGTACGCCTCGCAGATGTGCCGTATCGCGAGGCCCGTTTTGTAGGCGAGCAACCGTTCCTGGGTGCCTCGCTCCCACTGGGAGAGCTGTTGACGGGTCGAACGTGACGTGCGGCGCTTCTTTCCCGTGTTCCGTTCGACACCGCGTACGTCCCCGACGGCCAACCGCACCACCACCCGGGTCCCGGCCGGAGCTTCCTGTTCGTGCGCGGCCACTTGTTCGCGAATGAAGCGGTTGGCCTTCGCGGTCACCTGATGGTTGAAGTCGCGGAGGCGCCGGTCGGTCCTGGCTTTCACTTTTTTCCGGGCTGTGGCGAGCTTGCGGTGCCGACGCGAGCCGCTGCGGCAACGGGACGACTTGGACTGCAACCGCGCCATTCCCTTGTTACGGCGCTGTTTGACGGCACGGGCCGAGCGACCGTTGATCACCACCACTTCGTAGGCACCTTGCGGAGTCCGGGCGGCCAGCGTCATCGGATTGACGATCCCCTCGTCGACCGCGATGGTCACCACCTGGACCGCGGAAACCTCCGCATCGTCGCGGGCAGCCACTTCCGGCAACCCGTCATCGGGCACGCGGTGGGCGATGCGCAGGGACCAGCAGCGAGCCGCGATGTCCCAGCACAGCTTGATCTCGCCCCACCGGTCAGGTGTGACCAGAACACCTCTCCGGTCGGTGAGCTCCGGCACCGCCAGTACGATCCGCTCCCGCCCGCGCCCCAGCGACAGAGCCAGCCGCCCGTTGGAGGTGATCTTCCAACCGGAGCCCGTGGTGAACACCAACCGCCGGTAGCGCTTCTCCCGCCAGGGGAACTTCACCCCCGCCATCCCCTGCGCCTTGTTGGTTCGGGCGAGAGCGATCGCATCGGCGAGGTCATAGGCGACGGCCTGTGCGGTGTGTGCGTGCACCGGCCGCGCCTCGGGCGGCAGCGAGGTGACATAGCGGCGGATGTCCTCCCGCCCCGGCGACCGCCCGGCCCGCCATTCGCCGCGCACCCAGGCCACTGCCCGGTTCCACAACATCGCCGAGGCATGGCAGGCCTCATGTGCCCGAACATGATCGCCCCGGTTCAGCCGGACCGGCACCACCGCCGTCAACACGCGCGTCCGGACCTCATGCACACCCGTCACCCCCTCACTCACCGCAGCCATCGGCGCCAGAAGGTCATGCGCTCATGCATATGAGTGGACTCGTGGAGTCCACCACCCGGAGCAGCCACCGTCAACAAACCCTCCCCGAAAGGGAATTCGCAAGTTTATTCAGATGGCCAGTCGGCCATGGGGACCCGGTACTCGAGCACGAACCGATCCGCGGCCATCACGGACTCGCAGACCTCGACGATCCGGCCCTCCCGGGAAACCACTTCCCGCGTCAGCAGCATGACCGGCGCGCCCGGACTCAGCCCGAGCATGGCGCATTCGTCCTTCGCCGCCAGCCTGGCCCGCACCGTATCCACGAATCCCGTGAACTCACGCCCATGGCCTTCGGGGCAGACATGAGTCCCGTCGTCCGGCCCCGGATTCCCGGCGAGCAGCCCAGGGACCTTCCCGGTCACGTCCCAGGGGATGTACGACGTCGCCTCTTCGGTCGGCGTGCCATCGCTGAAGTACAAGTACCGCCGGGCGAGCACCTGACTGCCGGGCGGTACGCCGAGCCGGTCCGCGATGTCCGGAGGCGCCGCGACAGGCCCGGCGTAAAGGACACTCACTTTCACGGCTCCCCCGGCCGGCTCCGCCTCCACGGGGCAGACAGCCCTGCCCTCGGTTCCGTGCGAGCAGCGAAAGCGGTCCGACGACTTCCGGCGCACCGGAGGCCGCACCCTGACATAGGACCCCTTGCCGTGGAGGGTCTCGACCAGCCCACTGGCACGGATCTCCGCCATGGCTCTGCGCACCGTACCCACCGAGACGCCGTAGCGGGCCATCAGTTCACTCTCACTGGGCACGCGCTGCCCGGGCAGAAGCCCGCCCGCCCGGATCTGGGCGAGAACGTCATCGGCGACCCGCAGGTATTTGGACACCGCCCTTTGTCGCACAGGCTCGCTCCGCATGCTTCTTCACGCCCTCCCATGCTCCCCCGTGCATGGGTAACAGCACGGCCGGCGGCCGGTCAACGACGCCGCACCCGGTGCTCGCGCGGACGCCCGCTTGAGACTGGTCACAGTTGGGCGATCAGGGGTTGCATCTTATTACTCGTGGGTAGCATCATGCAGATTACTGCCCGGTACGAAGTTTGAGTGTTCACTCCCACCCTTACGGAGCCGTTGTCATGGGCCACTACAAGTCGAATCTCCGCGACATCGAGTTCAACCTCTTCGAGGTCCTCGGACGCGACAAGCTGTACGGCACCGGCCCGTTCGCGGAGATGGACATCGACACCGCGAAGGACATCCTCTCGGAGATCACGCGGCTCTCCGAGAACGAGCTGGCCGAGTCCTTCGCCGACACCGACCGCAACCCGCCGGTGTTCGACCCCGAGACCAACACCGCGCCGGTCCCGGACACCTTCAAGAAGAGCTACCAGGCGTACATGGACGCCGAGTGGTGGCGCCTGGGCATCCCGGAGGAGATCGGCGGCACCACCGCGCCGCGCTCGCTGATCTGGGCCTACGCCGAGTCCATCCTGGGCTCCAACCCGGCGATCTGGATGTACTCCTCGGGCCCCGCGTTCGCGGGCATCCTCTTCGAGGAGGGCACCGAGCAGCAGAAGCACATCGCGAAGATCGCGGTGGAGAAGCAGTGGGGCTCCACCATGGTGCTCACCGAGCCCGACGCGGGCTCGGACGTGGGCGCGGGCCGCACGAAGGCCGTGCAGCAGGAGGACGGCTCCTGGCACATCGAGGGCGTGAAGCGCTTCATCACGTCCGGCGAGCACGACATGGCGGAGAACATCCTCCACTACGTCCTCGCCCGCCCCGAGGGTGCCGGTCCGGGCACCAAGGGCCTGTCGCTCTTCCTCGTCCCGAAGTACGAGTTCGACTTCGAGACCGGTGAGCTGGGCGAGCGCAACGGCGTCTACGCCACCAACGTCGAGCACAAGATGGGCCTCAAGGCGTCCAACACCTGCGAGATGACCTTCGGCGACAAGCACCCCGCCAAGGGCTGGCTCATCGGCGAGAAGCACGACGGCATCCGCCAGATGTTCATGATCATCGAGTTCGCCCGGATGATGGTCGGCACGAAGGCCATCGCCACCCTCTCCACCGGCTACCTCAACGCGCTGGAGTACGCCAAGGAGCGCGTGCAGGGCCCGGACCTGGCCAACTTCATGGACAAGACCGCGCCCAAGGTGACGATCACCCACCACCCGGACGTGCGCCGCGCCCTGATGACGCAGAAGGCGTACGCGGAGGGCATGCGCGCCCTCGTCCTGCACACCGCCGCGGTGCAGGACGACATCATGGTCAAGGAGGCCGCGGGCGAGGACACCAAGGCCCTGCACGGCCTCAACGACCTGCTGCTGCCCATCGTCAAGGGCTACGGCTCGGAGAAGTCCTACGAGCAGCTCGCCCAGTCGCTCCAGACCTTCGGCGGCTCCGGGTACCTCCAGGAGTACCCGATCGAGCAGTACATCCGCGACGCGAAGATCGACACCCTCTACGAGGGCACGACCGCCATCCAGGGCCAGGACTTCTTCTTCCGGAAGATCGTCCGCGACCAGGGCCAGGCCCTGAACACCCTCGCCGAGGAGATCAAGAAGTTCCTCGCCACCGAGGCGGGCGGCGAGGACCTGGCCGCCGCGCGCGGCGAGCTCGCCAAGGCCGCGGTGGACCTGGAGGCGATCGTCGGCACGATGATCACCGACCTCACCGCCACCGGCGAGGACGTCAAGAACATCTACAAGGTCGGCCTCAACACCACCCGCCTGCTGATGGCCTCCGGTGACGTCGTCGTCGGCTACCTGCTGCTCCGGGGCGCGGCCGTGGCCGCCGAGAAGCTCTCCGGCGCCTCCGCCAAGGACAAGTCCTTCTACGCGGGCAAGATCGCCGCGGCGAAGTTCTTCGCCCACAACGTCCTGCCGGGCGTCTCCCTGGAGCGCGGCCTGGCGGAGACGGTCGACAACTCCCTGATGGAGCTGGACGAGTCCGCCTTCTGAGCCCGCTGATCCGGGGTTCGCCGGACGGTCCCGACCGGACCGTCCGGTTCCGGCGGCACCGCCGTCACACATCGGCCACGGGCCCGCTCTCCCTCCCGGGGACGGCGGGCCCGTTGTCCTTATCCTGAGCGCATGAGCCCTGCGCACCGCTTCGACCGCGGCCACACCGACGACCTCATCTCCTTCCTCGCCGCCAGCCCCTCCCCGTACCACGCGGTGGCCAACACGGCCGCGCGTCTGGAGAAGGCGGGCTTCCGCCAACTCGTGGAGACCGACGCCTGGGACGCCTCGGCCGGTGGCAAGTTCGTGCTGCGCGGCGGCGCGATCATCGCCTGGTACGTCCCCGAGGGGGCGAGCGCCGCCACGCCCTTCCGCATCGTCGGCGCGCACACCGACTCCCCCAACCTCCGCGTCAAGCCGCTGCCCGACACCGGTGCGCACGGCTGGCGGCAGGTCGCCGTCGAGCTCTACGGCGGCACCCTGCTCAACACCTGGCTCGACCGCGACCTCGGGCTCTCCGGCCGGGTGACCCTGCGCGACGGCAGCAACCATCTCGTCAACGTGGACCGGCCGCTGCTGCGCGTGCCCCAGCTCGCCATCCACCTGGACCGCGGCGTCAACGAGGGCCTCAAGCTCGACAAGCAGCGCCATATGACGCCCATTTGGGGAATCGGCGAGCCGCGCGAGGGCGACCTCATCCGCTTCGTCGCGGAGGAGACCGACCTGGCCGCCGAGGACATCACCGGCTGGGACCTGATGGTCCACAGCGTCGAGGCACCCGCCTACCTGGGCCGCGACCGGGAGCTGCTCGCCGCGCCGCGCCTGGACAACCTGCTGTCCGTGCACGCCGGTACGGCCGCCCTCGCCGCGGTGGCGGGCGACGGACTGCCGTACATCCCGGTGCTGGCCGCCTTCGACCACGAGGAGAACGGCAGCCAGTCCGACACCGGCGCCGACGGCCCGCTCCTCGGCACCGTGCTGGAACGATCCGTCTTCGCCCGTGGCGGCACCTACGAGGACAAGGCGCGCGCCTTCGCGGGCACCGTCTGCCTCTCCTCCGACACCGGCCACGCCGTGCACCCCAACTACGCGGAGCACCACGACCCGGGCCACCACCCGATGCCCAACGGTGGCCCGATCCTGAAGGTCAACGTCAACCAGCGGTACGCGACCGACGGCACCGGCCGGGCCGTGTTCGCCGCCGCGTGCGAGCGGGCGGGCGTGCCCTGGCAGCACTTCGTCTCCAACAACTCGATGCCCTGCGGCACCACCATCGGCCCCATCACCGCCGCCCGGCACGGCATCGCCACCGTCGACATCGGCGTCGCCTGCCTGTCCATGCACTCCGCGCGCGAGCTGTGCGGCGCGGACGACCCGCATCTGCTGGCCGCCGCGCTGACGGCCTTCCTGGAGGGCTGATTTGGAGTTCTCCCTGCTGGGCCCGGTCACTGCCGCCACCGCCGCCTCCGGTGAGCTCCTGCTGGGCCCCGCCAAACGGCGCAGCGTGCTCGCCATGCTGCTGTTGCAGCCCAACACGACGGTCTCCGTGGCGCAGCTGATCGACTCGGTCTGGGAGGACGAGCCGCCCGCCCACGCCCGTACGGTCGTCCAGGGCCATGTGTCCCGGCTGCGCGCGACGCTCGCGGAGGCGGGCGCGGACGCGTACGGGGTGGCGCTGGCGACGCACGGTTCCGCGTACGTGCTGCGGCTGCCGGAGGCGACCGTCGACACCTACCGCTTCGGTGAACTGGTGTCCCGCGCACGGCCGGAGGAGGCGCCGGCGGAGGCCGCCGGGCTGCTGCGCGCGGCGCTCGGGCTGTGGCGCGGCCCGGCGCTGACGGGCACGGTGCCGACGCCGCCCTTCGCGGCGGCCGCGCATGCCCTGGAGGAGCGGCGGCTGCACGCCGTCGAGTCCCTCGCGCGGGCCTACGGCGCGCTGGGGGACCACGACCGCGCGGCCGCCGCGCTGCTGCCGGAGGCCGTCGCGCACCCGCTGCGGGAGTCCCTCGTCGCCGCGCTGATGCTGGCCCTGCACCGGGCGGGCCGCAGGTCCGAGGCGATCGAGTGGTTCCACCGGACGCGGCGGCGGCTCGCGGACGACCTGGGCGTGGACCCGGGCGAGGGGCTGCGGACGGCGTACGGGCGGCTGCTCGCGCCCGCGGCGGACGGCTTCCCGGCGGGCGCGCCGCCGGAGCCCCGTACCGATCCGTGGTCGACGCCGCAGTTGCTGCCGCGGCGGCCCGCCGGGTTCCTCGGCAGGGACCGGGAACTCGCCGAGCTGACCCGGCTGCTGGGCGGTGCGCGGCGGGACTTCGCCTCCGGTGAGGTCGCCCTCGTCACCGGGCCCGCCGGGGTGGGGAAGACGGCGTTCGCCGCGCACTGGGCGCACGCCCACGGGGACGCGTTCCCCGGCGGGCGGCTCTTCGCCGACCTGCGGGGGTTCAGCGGCGGCGAGGAGGCGCAGTCCTGCGAGGTGCTGCGGGAGTTCCTGCTGGCGCTGGGCACGCCGGGCGACCGTATCCCCGCCTCGCCGCAGGCCGCGTCCGCACTCTACCGGTCGATCGTGGCGGGCCGGAGGCTGCTGGTCGTCCTCGACAACGCGCGCAGTTCCGCGCAGGTGCGGCCGCTGCTGCCCGCCGGTGCGGAGTGCGCGACGATCGTCACCAGCCGCAGCCGGCTCGACGGTCTGGTGGCCACGGACTCCGCCCGGCCGCTGCGGCTGCGGGCGCTCGGTGCGCAGGAGGGCGTGGCGCTCCTGGGCACGGTCCTCGGGCCCGACCGGGTCGCGGAGGACCCCGAGGCGGCCGCCGAACTGGCCGCCCTCTGCGAGGGCCTCCCGCTCGCCCTGCGCGCCGCGGCCGCGCAGCTCACCGCCCGGCCGCGCTGGCGCCTGGCCCGGCTCGCCGCGGCCCTGCGCGACGAGCGGCAGCGGCTGGCCCTGCTCTCCGCCGAGGACACGGGCGTGGCGGCGGCCCTGCGGGCCTCCGTGGCCCGGCTGTCGGAGGACGACGCGCGGCTGCTGAGCACGCTGGGGTCGGGCTTCACGCGCGTCGTGGACGCCTCCGCGCTCGCCGCGCTGGCGGGTGCGGACCCGGACGTGACACGGTACGGTCTGGACCGGCTGGCCGAAATGCACCTGGTCGACGAGGAGTCGACGGGCCGTTATGTCATGACCGACCTGGTCAAGCTCTTCGCGCAGCGGCGCCCCGAGTAGGCGCTCCGCCGGGGCCGTTCCGCCGCGGTGTCCCAGGGGTGCGCAAAACGTTAGCGGCGCGTTAGCCGTACGGCAGCCCGCTGCGGAATGATCCATGCCGTACCAACCGGCCGACATCCCATCGGGGGATCCTCCATGTCTCGTACCCGCCCCGCGCGCATCGCCGCGGCCGTGCTGACCGCAACGGCCGCCCTCGTCCTCACCGCCTGCGGTGGCGGCGACGGGTCGGGGGCCAAGACCAGCGGGAAGGCCGACACGTCGGCGGACAGCGGGCAGGCGCAGGACGGCACCGAGGCGTCCGCGGCGGACGACCGGCAGGCGGACGGCCAGAAGAACGGCGGCCGGAAGAACACCAAGTCCGCGTGCACGGCCGCCGAGGTGAAGGTCGAGGCGAAGGCGGTGCGGACGCCGGTGAACCACCTGCTGCTGGTGGCGACCAACACCTCCAAGGCCGCCTGCCACGCCTACGGCTTCCCGTTCCTGCGCTTCGACGCCGACCAGGCCACGGCGGGCGTGGTGGAGGAGAGCAAGGGCGGGTCCGTCACCACGATCGCCCCCGGCAAGTCCGCGTACGCCGCCGTCGTCACCTCCGCCGCGGACGGCTCGGCGGGCCCCGGGCGGGAGGCAAAGAAGCTCTCCGTCTCCTTCCAGGGCCCGGACAGCGGCGGCGGCAGCATCGGCGACCCGGCATCCGTGGCCCTGCCCGGCGGCACGGTGCACGTCGACGACTCGGCGCGGGTCACGTACTGGCTGACCGATTCGAGCGCCGCGCTCAAGTGGTGACGGCGGGCTGAGGGCGGCGGCTCAGCCGTCCAGCCCGGCGAGCACCAGCGGCAGCCGCGCGGCCCCGCCCTCGGCCACGCGCAGCGGGACGCCCCAGTCCTGCTGGTGGACGTGACAGGCCGGGTACTCGTTGGCCGGGTCGTCGTCGCACGAGGCGGCCATCGCCGAGACGTGCAGGACGCCCTCGGTCACGCCGTCCGCGAGGACCAGGTCGCGCCCGAGGTCCGTGCCCGTGCCCGCGCCCTCCGCCAGGAGCTCCGGCGGGGTGGAGCTGACGAGCAGGCGCGTCGACGGGCCGTAGCGCGTGTCGAGCTTCTGGCCGGCCGGGGCCTGGAAGACGATGTCGAGCCGCAGCCGCCCGGGGGCGACGTCGGTCGCGGCGCGCTGCGTGCGGTGGGCGACGGACTCGACCCGTACGGCCTCCTCGGGCAGCCGCAGCCGCGTAAGGCGGTGCCGCGCGGACTCCACGACCACGATGTCGTCGCCCGCGAGCACGGCACCGGACGGCTCCCGCAGGTCGGTCGCGAGCGTGGTGACCTGGCCGGTCGCCGGGTCGTAGCGGCGCAGCGCGTGGTTGTAGGTGTCGCAGACGGCCACGGAGCCGTCGGGCAGGGCGGTGACGCCCAGGGGGTGCTGGAGGAGCGCCTGCGCGGCGTCGCCGTCCCGGTGCCCGAAGTCGAAGAGGCCGGTGCCGACGGCGGTGCGGACGGCGAATTCTTCACCGTCGCCTTCCCCGTCGTCCTCACCGGCGCGCTCGACCCAGCGCACGGCCGATGTCTCGGAGTCGGCCACCCACAGCCGGTCCCCGGCCGCCGCGAGCCCGGACGGCTGCGCGAACCAGGCCTCCCGCGCCGGGCCGTCGACCAGGCCCTCGTTGGTCGTGCCGGCCGCGACCTCGACCGTGCCGGTCTCCGGGTCGTACGTCCACAGCTGGTGCACGCCCGCCATGGCGATCCAGAGGCGGTCGGCGAACCAGGCCACGTCCCAGGGGGAGGAGAGGTCGACGTCGAGGGCGGGCCCGGAGGTGGGCCGCCCCTGCATCCACTGCCTGCCCGTTCCGGCGACGGTGGCGATCTCGCCGGTCTCCGGGTCGTACGTGCGCAGCGCGTGGTTCACGGTGTCGGCGACGGCGACCTTGCCGTCGGGCAGCAGGGCGAGGCCCTGCGGCTCGTTGAAGCTCCGGGGGCCGAAGCCGCGTTCCCCGGTGCCGACGCGGCGCACGACGGTCTCGCCGTCGGCCGCGAGCTCCACGAGCTGGTGGCGGGTGGAGTCGGAGACGAGGAAGGTGCCGCCGGGCAGCGGCAGGGCCTTGCCGGGGAAGCGCAGGTCCGTGGCGACCGGCTCGGGCGCCACGTACGGCCCGTCGCCCCTCCGGAGCGTGCCCTTCGCGGCGTGCTCCGCCTCCAGTTCCCCGACCAGTGTCTCCAGGGCGTGCGCGTGTCCCTCGCCCGCGTGCTGGGCGACGACGTAGCCCTCGGGGTCGATGACGACGAGCGTGGGCCACGCCCGGACCGCGTACTGCTTCCAGGTGGCGAGCTCCGGGTCGTCCAGCACCGGGTGGTGTACCCCGTACCGCTCGACGGCGTCCACCACCGCCTGGTGCTCCGCCTCGTGCACGAACTTCGGCGAGTGCACCCCGATGATCACCAGGGTGTCCCGGTGCTTCTCCTCCAGCTCCCGCAGCTCATCCAGGACGTGCAGGCAGTTCACGCAGCAGAAGGTCCAGAAGTCGAGGACGACGATGCGTCCTCGCAGGTCGGCGAGGCCGAGTTCACTGCCGCCGGTGTTGAGCCAGCCGCCCTTGCCGATCAGCTCGGGGGCGCGGACACGGGCACGGCGGGGAGCGGGCGAGGCAGCGTTCATGGTTCAAGGGTGCCATCCCGGTATGAACGCGCGGTCACAGGAGCTTGGCCTGGCGGACGGTAAGGGGACATCACACGGACAGCCGGGTCCGTTGCCCTGTTTTCCGCTCCGCGGGGCTGCCGGAGCACCTAGAGTTGCCCATGTCCGGAGCCCTGCTCGGGACATGGGCCGGGGAGCCGCGCGACAGCACGGCCCCCCGGAATTCGCGAGGAGACCCCCGTCAGGACCCGTCGTGGTGCCCGACCAGCTCGAGGACCAGTCGAGCGATGTTGGTCAGGAACGACACCACGGCGAGAACGGTCCCGGCCGGGGTCTTTCGCCATGCGCATGGTTGCCGTCGATCAGCTGCCATGCCTGTCACCTCCGTGCGTGTGAACGAGTGGGTACGGCACGGGTGGACAGCACATGTTTCGCGGACCTTGGCAACTCCGCGCTGGAACCCTATGCAGGCGGCTTCGTGGCACATGCCTCATCCATAATTTCGCCAGGGTTTCGCCAGGGTTCGCAAGGTACCCGCCGCCCAACTGAACAGGGCAGGCTGGTTTTTCGTAGGGATTGCAGATTGGAATGAGGCTTTCTGGAGACTCCCAAGCCTGGAATGGAGGTTGTCCATGCCCGCGCGCAGGAAATACCCGCCCGAGCTGAAGCGGGAGGCGATGCGCATGGTCCACGACGTGCGCCGCCGCAACGGCACGCCCTACGGCTCGATCTCGAAGGTCGCCCAGGAGCTCGGCATCGGCCGTGAGACGCTCCGCGCGTGGATACGCCAGGGGGAGATCGACTCCGGGATGCGGCCGGGCAGGTCCACCGCGCACGCCCAGCGCATCACCGCGCTGGAGAAGGAGCTCGCCGAGGTGAAGCGGGCCAACAAGATCCTGCTGGAGGCAGGGGGTTTTATCGCCCGGGAGCCCGACCCGCGCTCGGCACGCTGATCGCGTTCGTCGACCACCGCCGGCAGGAGTTCGGGGTCGAGCCGATCTGCCGCACGCTGGGGATCGCCCCGTCCACCTACTACGCGCACAGCGCCCGGCGCACGTCGCGGAAGAACCGTCCGCCGTCGCACGCCGGACGGCCGTCCGGAGCCGTCAGGACGCTGGCCGTCGACTACACGCTCCTCGGCACACCGAGGAGCGGCAGCCCCTCCGGGACCCTCTACACGGTCTTCGTGATGGACCTCGGCTCGTGTGCCGTCCTCGCCTGGAGCATCGAGGAGGACATCCGCCGCTCGTTCGTCCTCGACGCGCTGGAGCTGGCCCTGGTCAACCCCTTCGTCCACCGGCTCGGCGCGGGCATCCCGCTGCGGGCGGACATCCGCTGCACGCGCCGGCTCCAGCGGACCGACGCGGTCCGCGCCGTCGCGACCGTCGGCGACCTCACGCTGGAGCACATCATGTACGCGCACAGCAGTGCCTACCGCGAGTTCCTGCGCCGGCAGCAGGAGGTGCTGCACTCACGTGAGGCCGTGGCCGGGAAGACCTGGGCATGGGTGTCGGGCCACAACGACGAAGTGGCCAAGAGACTGCTGGATCCCGAGCGTCAGCAGGGCGATTGACGCCCGAGCACGCGGTCCTTGAGCGCCGGGAAGTCCTCGCGCGTCTTCGCCACCCGCGCCGTGTCCAGGTCCACCGTGAGGACCTGCTCCCCGGCGCCCGCCTCGGCCAGGACCTCGCCCCAGGGGTCGACGACGATGCTGTGCCCGGCCTGGGGGACGTTCGCGTGCGTACCCGCCGTGCCGCAGGCGAGAACGTAGGACTGGTTCTCGACCGCGCGGGCGCGCGCCAGCAGCGTCCAGTGGCCGCGGCGGCGCTCCGGCCAGCCGGCCGGGATGACGAGGGTCTGGGCACCGGCGTCGACGAGGGCCCGGAAGAGCTCGGGGAAGCGCAGGTCGTAGCAGGTGGCCAGGCCCAGCGTGGTGTCCGGGAGGGGGACGGTGACGACCTCGGTGCCCGCGCCCATCAGGACGGCCTCGCCCTGGTCGAAGCCGAAGCGGTGGATCTTCCGGTAGGTACGGACCAGTTCCCCTTCGGGGGAGAAGACGAGGGAGGTGTTGAAGACCCGCCCGGAGGGGTCGCGTTCGGCGATCGAACCGGCGTGCAGCCAGACACGCGCGTCCCGTGCGGCTTCGGCCATCGCCCCGGCGGTGGGGCCGTCGAGCGGCTCGGCTTCGGTGGTGAACGACTCGTAGGCGAAGGCCCCCACATGCCACAGTTCGGGCAGCACCACGAGGTCACTGCCGCGCTGTTCGCGTACGAGCCGGGCCGCGCGGGCACGCCGCGCGCCGGCCGACTCGCCGTCGGCGACGTCTATTTGGATCAAGGAGACGCGCACAGTACCACCACTCTCAGGGTCCGAAACCACTGTCAGCCTGACCGTGCGCAGCGTAACTTAACTGCTGAACACCCAGAGAGCATTCGCCCCGCAGCCGACGCACGAGCAGCCAATCCGCGCACGCACCGCCCGAGGGATTCCGTGACCGTCCACCCCAGTCTTCAGCCCGTCATCGACGCCTGGACCCACTCCATCGAAGCGATCCACGAGCTGGTGAAACCGCTTGCCGAGAGCGACTGGAACACACCCACCGAGTGCCCCGGGTGGTCCGTTCGCGATGTGGTTTCCCATGTCATCGGTGTCGAGACCGAATTCCTGGGCGAACCACGGCCGATCCATACGCTGCCGCGCGATCTCTACCACGTCACCGACGAGTTCTCGCGCTACATCGAGGTGCAGGTGGACGTGCGGCGCTGCCACACCGCCCTGGAGATGACCTCGGAACTCGACCTCATCATCCTCCGGCGCTGCCGCCAGCTCCGGAACGAGAACCGCAGCCCGCAGGCGCCGGTCCGCTGGCCGCTGGGTTCGGGCAACGACCAGCCGCTCGAACGAGCCCTCACCGTGCGGGCCTTCGACGTATGGACGCACGAGCAGGACCTGCGCCGGGCCCTCGGCATGCCCGGCAACCTGGACTCCCCCGCCGCGGCCATCACCCGCGACTTCCTGCTGAACGCGCTGCCGAAGGTCGTGGCCAAGGACGCGACCGCCCCGCCGGGCGCGGCGGTCGTCTTCGACGTGCACGGCCCGCTGGAGTTCCTGCGGACCGTGCGGGTCGACGCCCAGGGCCGCGGGAAGATCGACAGCAGTGTGTCGCTCGGTCCGACGGTGACGCTGGCCATGGACTGGGAGACGTACGCGCGCCTGGCCTGCGGGCGGGTGCGGCCGGACGCGGTCGCGGACCGCATCAAGGTGGAGGGCGAACCACGGCTGGCCCGGACGATCCTCCGGGAATTCGCGATCACGCCGTAGCCGGCGCCGCGCCGCCGGGGCCGGAACCGGGACGGTGCGCGCCGAAACCGCCGACGGGGCCGCGCGCTGTACGGGCCGCGCTCCGTACTGACCGCAGGCAGGTCGCGGGCCCGCACCGTACCGGCCTCGCACCGGCCTCTGCACCGGCCGGGCCACAGGCCGCGCGGTCACGCCGGTACGTGCACCGTTTCCACCCGGGAGGCCACGACGCGCTCCTCCTCGCGGCGTTGGGCGCGCGTGCGCAGTCGCAGGATCTGGGAGAGTCCCAGTGCCTCCAGGACGAACACCGAGCAGAACGCGAGGCGGTAGTCCTGGCCGGTCGCGTCCAGCAGGAGGCCGACGGCCAGCAGGGTGGTGATCGAGGCGACGAAGCCGCCCATGTTGACGATGCCGGAGGCGGTGCCCTGGCGCTCGGGCGGGTTCGCGGGGCGCGCGAAGTCGAAGCCGATCATCGACGCGGGCCCGCAGGCACCGAGGACGACGCACTCCACGACCAGCAGCCACATGGGCGCGTGCGCGCCGGGCCAGGCGACGACCGTCGCCCACAGCAGGGCCGTCGCCGCGACCGTGCCGAGGGCGAGCGGCAGCCGGGCGGCGTGGTGGCGGCCGATGATCTGGCCGTAGACCAGCCCGACGGCCATGTTGGACAGCACGACCAGGGTGAGCAGCAGGCCCGCGGTGCCCCGGGTGAGGCCCTGTGCCTCGACCAGGAAGGGCATGCCCCAGAGCAGCAGGAACACCATCGCCGGGAACTGCGTGGTGAAGTGCACCCACATGCCGAGCCGGGTGCCGGGCTCGCGCCAGGCGAGGGCGATCTGCTGCCGTACGAAACCCTTGCCCGAGTGCGCGGCGGCGGGCGGCGGTTCGTGGCCCGCCGGGTGGTCCTCGAGGAAGAGCAGCAGCAGGACGAGGACGAGGACCCCGGCCGCCGCGCTGCCCGCGAACGTCGGCGTCCAGCCCGCGCTGTGCAGCAGCCGGGCGAGCACGACGGTGGAGACGAGGTTGCCCGCCATCCCGAACAGCGCCGCCACCTGGGCGATCATCGGGCCGCGGCGGGCGGGGAACCAGCGGGCGCCGAGCCGCAGCACGCTGATGAACGTCATCGCGTCGCCGCAGCCGAGCAGGGCGCGGCTGGCGAGGGCCGTGCCGTAGGAGTGGGAGAGCGCGAAGGCCAGCTGCCCGGCGGTGAACAGGACGACGCCGAGGCCCAGCACCTTCTTCGTGCCCAGCCGGTCGACCATGAGGCCGACGGGTATCTGCATGCCCGCGTAGACGAGCAGTTGGAGTATGGAGAAGGTGGACAGCGCGGAGGCGTTGATGTGGAAGCGCTCCGCCGCGTCGATCCCGGCCACGCCGAGGCTCGTGCGGAAGATGATCGCGACGAAGTAGACCCCGACGCCGAGGCCCCAGACGGCGACGGCACGCCGTCCGCCGGGCGGGTCGCCGGGCAGCCCTATCGGTGCCGCCCGGCTCATCGGACCTCTCCCTGCGCGAGGTTGCGCACCCAGCTGACGTGCTGGTCGACGATGTCGACGGCGGCCTGGGCGTCCCCGGCGCGCAGGGCCTCCAGGATCTCGCCGTGCTCCGCGTGGTTCTTCGCGATGCGGTCGGGATGGGCGTGCATCACGGCCACACCCATGCGCAACTGCCGGTCGCGGAGCTGGTCGTAGAGGCGCGAGAGGATCTGGTTGCCCACGCTGCTGACGATCTCCGCGTGGAAGGCGCGGTCGCTGACGGAGACGGCGGCCAGGTCACCGGCGGCCGCCTGGCGGGCCATGTCGTCGAGGAGCTCCTCCAGGCGCGTGATGAGCCGCTCGGAGGCGGGGACGGCCTTGGCGGCGGCGTACTTCTCGACGAGCAGCCGGGTCTCGACCACGTCCGCGATCTCCTGCGCGGACACCGGGAGGACCAGCGCGCCCTTCTTCGGATAGAGCTTGAGCAGCCCTTCCGCCTCCAGCCGCAGCAGTGCCTCGCGCACCGGCGTCCGGGACACCCCGACCGCCTCGGCCAGGTCCCCTTCGGTGAGCAACGTCCCGCCTTCGTAGTGGCGGTGGAGTACGGCTTCCTTGACGTGGACGTAGACGCGATCGGCGGCGGGGGGCTGCTTGGCGGGGAGCTTCGTCGGGAGGGGGAGGTCGGCAGGGGGAGCGGTCGGCATGCGCACAGCTTAGATACAACACGTATGCGTGAGGAGGGGGTGTCCGCATCCCGGACCGCGTCTGCCGTCCAGCAAATGTCCACGAACAGCCTTACGCCGACCAGCCGTCCAACGGCGTGATGAAGACGAAGCGCAGGTCGGGGCGCTGTATGGGGAGCAGTACGTGCGTGGTCACCCGTACCTCGGCGCGGGCGTGGTACGGCAGCCGCAACCGGAACACGTGCCCGTCACGGTGCTCGACGACGTCGTGCTCCGCGGCCCAGATCCGCCGGCAGTCCGCGTCCGCGTCGAGGATGTCCTTCACCAGACCGCGCAGTTCCGCGTTGGCGGGGTCGCTGTTCGCCGCGACCCGCAGCATCGCGAGATAGACGCGGGCGCAGCTGTCCTCCCAGTCGAGCATCTGCTCGCGGGCCTCGGGATCGAGCAGGGCCCAGCGCATGAGATTGGCGCCGGGGCGCAGCGCCCAGGGAAACCACTCGCCCATGAGGGAATTCGTGGCGACGATATTCCAGGCGACGTCGGAGAGATATGCGGGGTACGAGACCTGCTGTTCCAGGAGCGCTTTGACGCCGTGCGGCAATTCGCGCTGCGCCCTGGAGAGTTCGGGCGGGCGGCGGCCGCAGACGGCAAGGAAGAGGGTGAGGGTCTCCGCGTCGCTGAGCCGCAGCGCCTCCGCGACGCGCAGCAGGAAGCTCTCCGAGAAGTCCTGGCGGCGGCCCGCCTCCAGCGCGCGGTACCACCCTTCGCTCACCCCGGTGAGCCGGGCCACGTGCGCCTGGGAGAGCCGCCGGCCGGGGGGCGGAAAGGTGCCGCGGAGCTCCCGGACGGTCCGGGCGTCGACGCGGGCGCGCCAGGCACGGAGAAGCCGGCTGATGGATTCGCCGTCCACCCGGTCGACGCCTTCCACTCGGCCTCCAAATCCGACACTGCAAGTGTCGGTCAATCTTAAGTAAATTGCCCAGCACGGGCTATTCCACCCTCTGTCAGGGTGGTGACCCGAGGCCGCTCCGCATCAGGACAGAGGGCCCGGACGCTGCTCTCTCCTCGCTGGAGGGGGGTGAGGAGAGAGGCGTTCGGGCCCTCCGTCTTTCATTGTTTGTTTCTCTTTCAACCGCTTTCGCGGATTCCGGGAATCAGCCCCAGGTGATCAGCCGCTGCGGGTTCTCCAGTACGGCCGCGATATCGGCGAGCACCTTCGAGCCGAGTTCGCCGTCGACCAGGCGGTGGTCGAAGGACAGCGCCAGGGTCGTCACGTGCCGCGGCTTGACCTTGCCCTTGTGGACCCACGGCTGGAGCTTGACGGCTCCGAAGGCCAGGATCGCGGACTCGCCGGGGTTGAGGATGGGCGTACCGGTGTCGATGCCGAAGACGCCGACGTTGGTGATGGTGACGGTGCCGCCGGACATGTCCGCCGGGCTCGTCCTCCCCTCCCGCGCGGTGGCGACGAGCTCGCCCAGGGCCGCCGACAGCTCGGGCAGGGTCTTGACGCCCGCGTCCTTGATGTTCGGCACGATCAGGCCGCGCGGGGTGGCGGCCGCGATGCCCAGGTTCACATAGTCCTTGCGGACGATTTCCTGGTTGGCCTCGTCCCAGGACGCGTTGACGTCCGGGTTCCGCTTGATCGCGACGAGCAGCGCCTTGGCGACCAGCAGCAGCGGGTTCACCCGGAGCCCGGCCATGTCCGGGTCTTCCTTGAGCTTCTGCACGAGCTTCATCGTGCGGGTCACGTCGACGGTGACGAACTCCGTGACGTGCGGCGCGGTGAAGGCGCTCGCGACCATCGCCTGGGCGGTGGCCTTGCGGACGCCCTTGACCGGGATGCGGGTCTCGCGCGCGGCGAGGTCCCGTACGCCACCCGCCACGGGCTCCGCCACGACCGCCGCCGGCTCCTCCGCGGCCGGGGCGGGCGCGAGGCGCGCGGTGGCGGCGGCGTGCACGTCCTCGCGGGTCACGACGCCGTCGGTACCGGTCGGGACGACGGTGGCCAGGTCGATGCCGAGGTCCTTCGCGAGCTTCCGCACGGGCGGCTTGGCCAGCGGGCGGGCGGCGACGGGCACGGGGGCGGCGGGCTCGGGCACTATCGGCGCGGGCGTCACCGGCGCGGCCGGGGCCGTACGGCCGTTGAGCTCCGCCTGCACGGCGGCCGCCACGGGGGACGGCTGCGCCTTGCGGGGCCGGCGCTTGGTGGAGGACGGCGCGGCGCCGTACCCGACCAGTACCGCCTGCCGCTCCGGCGCCGCGGGCGCCTCCGGCTCGGCGGCCCGCGCCGCGGCGGCGGGAGCGGCATCGGCCGGTCCCGCACCGGGGTTGGTGTCCACGGAGATGATCACCTGGCCGACGTCGACCGTCGTGCCCTCCGGGAAGCGCAGTTCGTGCACGACGCCGTCGAAGGGGATCGGCAGCTCGACGGCGGCCTTGGCGGTCTCCACCTCGCAGACCACCTGGCCGTCGGAGACGGTGTCCCCCACGGCGACGTACCACTTGAGGATCTCCGCCTCGGTGAGCCCCTCACCGACGTCGGGCATCTTGAACTCGCGGAAGCGCACAGTGCTTGCAGTCATGGTCACGACTCTCCTCGAACCCCTCAGTACGCCAGCGCGCGGTCGACGGCGTCGAGCACCCGGTCCAGTCCCGGAAGGTACTCGTCCTCCAGCCGGGACGGCGGGTACGGCGCGTGATATCCGCCGACCCGCAGCACCGGGGCCTCCAGGTGGTAGAAGCAGCGCTCGGTGATCCGGGCGGCGATCTCGGCGCCCGTGCCGAGGAAGACCGGGGCCTCATGGACGACGACCAGCCGGCGGGTGCGCTCGACGGACGCCTGGACGGCGTCGAAGTCGATCGGCGACATCGACCGGAGGTCCAGCACCTCCAGGGACTTGCCCTCCTCGGCGGCCGCCGCGGCGGCCTCCAGACAGGTCTTCACCATCGGGCCGTACGCGGCCAGGGTGAGGTCCGTGCCCTCGCGGACCGTGCGCGCGGTGTGCAGCGGGCCGGGGATCGCGTCCGTGTCGACCTCGGACCGGTCGTGATAGCGGCGCTTCGGCTCGAAGTAGATGACCGGGTCGTCGCTCTGGATGGCCTGCTGGAGCATCCAGTAGGCGTCCGAGGCGTTCGACGGGGAGACCACCTTCAGGCCTGCCACATGGGCGAACAGCGCCTCGGGCGACTCGCTGTGGTGCTCGACGGCACCGATCGCGCCGCCATAGGGGATGCGGATGACGACCGGCAGCTTGATCTTGCCGAGCGCGCGGGCGTGCATCTTGGCGAGCTGGGTGACGATCTGGTCGTACGCGGGGAAGACGAAACCGTCGAACTGGATCTCCACGACCGGCCGGTAGCCACGCAGGGCCAGGCCGATCGCGGTGCCCACGATGCCGGACTCGGCGAGGGGCGTGTCGATGACCCGGTCCTCGCCGAAGTCCTTCTGCAGGCCGTCGGTGACGCGGAAGACGCCGCCGAGCTTGCCCACGTCCTCGCCCATGATCAGGACCTTGGGGTCGGTCTCCAGGGCGGTGCGGAGCGAGGCGTTGATCGCCTTGACGATGGAGAGCTTCTCTACGGACATCAGTGGCTCTCCTCGGCGAACGAAGCCTGGTAGGCGGCGAACTGCGCGCGCTCCTCGTCGACCAGCGCGTGGCCGTCGGCGTAGATGTGCTCGAAGATCGCCATGTTGTCGGGGTCCGGCATCGTCCGGACGACGTCGCGCACCCGCTTGGCGAGCGCGTCGGACTCGGTCTCCAGGCCGGCGAAGAACGCCTCGTCGGCGTGGCCCTCGCGCTCCAGGTAGGTGCGCAGCCGCAGGATCGGGTCCTTGGCCTCCCACTGCTCGCGCTCCTCGTCCCGGCGGTACTTCGTCGGGTCGTCGGAGGTGGTGTGGGCGCCCATGCGGTAGGTGAACGCCTCGACCAGCGTGGGTCCCTGGCCGGTGCGGGCACGGTCCAGGGCGGCCTTGGTGACCGCCAGGACGGCCAGCACGTCGTTGCCGTCGACGCGCACGCCCGGGAAGCCATAGCCCTGCGCGCGCTGGTAGAGCGGGACGCGGGTCTGCCGCTCGGTGGGCTCGGAGATGGCCCACTGGTTGTTCTGGCAGAAGAAGACCACGGGGGCGTTGTAGACGGCGGAGAAGGTGAACGCCTCCGCCACGTCGCCCTGGCTGGACGCGCCGTCGCCGAAGTAGGCGATCACGGCGGAGTCCGCGCCGTCCTTGGCCACCCCCATGGCGTAACCGGTCGCGTGCAGCGCCTGCGAGCCGATGACGATCGTGTAGAGGTGGAAGTTGTTCTCGTTGGGGTCCCAGCCGCCGTGGTTGACACCGCGGAACATGCCCAGCAGGTTGGTCGGGTCGACCCCGCGGCACCAGGCGACGCCGTGCTCGCGGTAGGTCGGGAAGACGTAGTCGTCGTCCCGGGTGGCCCGGCCGGAGCCGATCTGCGCGGCCTCCTGGCCCAGCAGGGAGGCCCACAGGCCCAGTTCGCCCTGGCGCTGCAGCGTGGTGGCCTCGGCGTCGAACCGGCGGGTCAGCACCATGTCGCGGTACAGGCCACGCAGTTCCTCGGGCGTCAGGTCGATGGAGTAGTCGGGGTGCTCGACCCGCTCGCCCTCCGGCGTCAGCAGCTGTACGAGCTCGGGCTCGCCCGGCCGGGCGGCCTTGGCGCCGGCGCGCTTGCTGCTGCCCCGTCGCGGCTTGCGCGCGGCAGTGCTGTCCACAGTCACGTGTGCTCCTCCGTCTGTCCGGCCCCCGGGGTCGCCGGCGGCCGGAAGGGGTCCCCCCGCCGTGAGGCAGGGAAATGCTCGCCCGGTCCCCGACGGCACACGGGGTGGGTGTGCCGAGGCCGGAACCGGGCGTGACAGGCGCCCCGGCCAATGGCCTGCAATAAGCACGTTACCCAGAAGGCCGCATTCCTGCGAAACCCCGCCTGACCTGCAATTTTGCTTGGATTTCCAAGTAAATCGAGAAAGCGGGACAACGCTCCTGGTCACGTCCTTGTGAGCACGGCCGTGCAGGCCGCCGGAACGACCGCACGTTATCCCGGAGGGCAAGAGCAGGGGAAGAGTTGATGTGAGACTCTGGCACTGTGCCCGAACAGCGAAAAATCACGGTATTTCTGCTCGACGACCACGAAGTGGTCCGCCGCGGCGTGCACGAGCTGCTCTCCGTGGAGGCGGACATCGAGGTCGTGGGCGAGGCAGGCACGGCCGCGGACGCCTTGGTGCGCATTCCCGCCACCCGTCCGGATGTCGCCGTTCTGGACGTTCGCCTTCCGGATGGCAGCGGGGTGGAAGTCTGCCGGGAAATCCGTTCCCAGGACGAGAACATCAAATGTCTGATGCTCACCTCCTTCGCCGATGACGAGGCGCTCTTCGACGCCATCATGGCAGGTGCGTCCGGCTACGTACTGAAAGCGATCCGTGGCAATGAGCTGCTCTCCGCGGTGCGTGACGTGGCGGCCGGGAAATCCCTCCTCGACCCGGTGGCGACGGCCAGGGTGCTGGAGCGGCTGCGCGACGGCAAGGACCCCAAGGGCGACGACCGGCTGGCGAACCTGACCGACCAGGAGCGCCGCATCCTCGACCTCATCGGCGAGGGGATGACCAACCGCGCCATCGGCGAACGGCTGCACCTCGCCGAGAAGACCATCAAGAACTACGTCTCCAGCCTGCTGTCCAAGCTGGGCATGGAGCGGCGCTCCCAGGCGGCCGCGTACGTGGCCCGCCTGCAGGCCCGGAAGAACTGAGGCCCCGGCCAGGGCCTCCGGTACCGCGGTTTTCCCCGTTTCGGGACCAACGTCCCTCCGCATAGGGGCGGGTGCCTCTACGGACACCGGGCGCCACCGTGCACAGTGGTGCCCATGCTCACCGTGCCTACCGGGCCCACCGACGACTACGACGAATACCGCGCGCTCGAACTGCTCGCGCGCATGCCCTACGGCAGGCTCTCTGTGAGCATGCGGGCGCTGCCCTTCGTGACCGTCGCCCGCCACATCGTGAGCGACCGCGGCGTCGTCCTGCGGCTGCACAGCGGCTTCGGCTACGCGCAGGCGTGCGACGGGAACGTGGTCGCGTACGGCGCCGACAACCTCGGCGACCGCCACGCGTCCCAGGAGGACGTCTGGACCGTGCAATTCGTGGGCACCGCACGGCTCTTCACCCCGTCCCCCGCCGAACTCGACCGCTTCGGCAGGCCCCCGCGCGCGGCGGACAACGCACCCTTCGTTCCCGAATACCTGTGCATCGAACCGCAGTTCATCACCGTGCATCACCTCGAAGGCGTCCCCGCACGACAGGTCGCACACTCAGCCTGATCTAACATTTGGAGCGTGCCGCGCTCACTTGTCTCCCCGCTCGTCGCCACCACTGTTCACAGCGGAGTCGGCGGGGACGGCGGGCTCCGCGCGCCCGACAACGGCACGCTGCACGCCCTGTTGCGGCTCTACGGCAACGCCGGGACCCCGCTGGCCTGCGTCCCGCTGACCGAGGGCCTGCTCAACCGCGGCTACCGCCTGACCACCACCCGCGGGAACTTCTTCCTCAAGCACCACCTCGACGGCGACCACGCGGCCATCGCCCGCCAGCACCGCGTCACCCTGCGGCTGGCCGCGCTCGGGCTGCCCGTCGCCCCGCCCGTCACCGACACCGGCGGCTCCACGGTCACCGTCCTCGACGGCCGCTGCTACGCCCTGCACCCCTGGGTCGAGGGCCGCCACCACGACGGCGGCGAGCTGACCCGCGCCCAGTCCCGCCGCCTGGGCACCCTCCTCGGGCAGGTGCACACCTGTCTGGCGAAAGTCTGCTCGGAAGAGCCGCCCGACGGGCCCCCGGAGGGCCCTGGAGGGGCTTCTGCGGGCCCGGGAGCCTCCGGCTGGCCCAGGAGCCCGAAACACCCCTCCGCGGACCCCAGAGCGGCGACCCGGGACGCCTCGGCCGATCCCCAGGACACGTATGCCCTCATCGAGGAGCTCCTCGCGCTCGTACGGCGCCGCCCCCGCGACTCCTTCGACGAACTCGCCGAGCACCGCCTCGTCGAACGCCGCGCCCTGCTGGAGCGGCACGCGCACCGCCGCCCGGCGGCCACACCCGCCCGCGGCTGGGTGCACGGCGACTTCCACCCGCTCAACGTGCTCTACCGGGGCGGCGAACCCGCCGCGATCCTCGACTGGGACCGGCTGGGCGTCCAGCCCCGTGCCGAAGAGGCCGTACGGGCCGCGGTGATCTTCTTCCTGCGGCCCGACGGCACGCTGGATCTGGCGAAGATACGCCCCTACGCGCGCGCGTACCGGCGCGTGTCCGGCGCGGGAACGGCCGAACTGGCGGCCGCCGTGCACCGGGTGTGGTGGGAACGGCTCAACGACTTCTGGATGCTGCGCTGGCGCTACCAGCTGGGCGACCGCCGAGCCGACCCCGGCTTCCCCGCGTCCGCGGCGCTCGCCGTGTGGTGGACGCGGGCCTACGAGTCCGTGCGCACCGCTTTCACGGACTGAGCCCGCCTCCCGGGAAGGGAGACGGGCCCAAGTGGCGGCCGTGCGGCGGCCGGTCAGCTCGTGAGGCCCCCGGGGAGGCCGCCGGTACCGGGCGACGGCGGGTTGGGCGACGGCGGCTTCGGGTCGTCGGTCGGGTTCTTCGTCGGGTTGGTGTCCCCCGTCGGACCGGTCGTGGGGCCGCCCGTCGGCTCGGTCGTCGGGGGCCTCGTGTGGTGACCCGACGTCGGGCCGGTGGTCGGCTCCTCGTTCCCGTTGTCCGTCGGACCGGTGCCCCGCTCGCGGCCGCCGGTGCTGTCGCCCTGGGGCGCACGGGACCGCTGGCTCGGGGTCTCCGGCGTGGAGGGCGAATCGGAGGGCGAGGGCGTGACGGACTGCTTGTCGGTCGTGTTCGTCTCGCCCTTATTGGCCGAGTTCGTCATGCTCATCGCGTACATCACGCCCACCGCGACGGCGATCACCGCGAGCACGGCGATCAGCACCATCTTGCCCTTGCCGCCGCCACCGTTGCCGCGGCCCCGGCCGCCGTTGCCGTAGCCGTCGAAGCCGCCGTCGTCGCCGTTGCGGGTCGGGATGAGCGGCTGCTGCGAGGTGTCGCCGTGCATCGGGTGCGGCATGGCGGTGGTGCCCGCCATCCCGGCGCCCATGCCGAGGGCCTGCGTGGCGGCCGTGGCGTGCGCCACCGGACCGGTGTCCCAGGAGCCCGTGTGGGCGCCGGCGTCGTGCAGCATCTGGAGCGCGTACTGCACCAGGCCGCGCATCTCCTCCGCGCTCTGGAACCGGTCGTCCGGGTCCTTCGCGAGGGAGCGCATGACCAGCCCGTCCAGCTCCGGCGGCACGCTGCCGAGGACCTGCGACGGGGGCACGGGGTTGTCCTGGACGTGCTGGTAGACCACCGACAGCGGGGTCTCGCCGGTGAACGGCGGACGGAGCGCCAGCAGTTCGTACAGCAGACAGCCGGTCGCGTAGAGGTCCGAGCGCGCGTCGACCGTCTTGCCGAGCGCCTGCTCGGGCGAGAGGTACTGCGGCGTGCCCATGACCATGCCGGTCTGCGTCATCGTGGACGCCGCGCCGTGCAGGGCGCGGGCGATGCCGAAGTCCATGACCTTGACCGCGCCGTTGTTCGTGATGATCACGTTGGCGGGCTTGATGTCCCGGTGCACGATGCCGTGCTGGTGGCTGTAGGCCAGGGCCTCCAGCACACCGGAGACGATGATCAGGGCCTGCTCGGGCGGCGGTGCCTCGGCGTTGAGCAACAGGTCGCGAATAGTGCGGCCTTCAACCAGCTCCATGACGATGTACGGCACGACATTGCGGCCGACGACGTCCTCGCCGGAGTCGTACACCGCGACCACCGCGTGGTGGTTGAGCCCGGCGACCGACTGTGCCTCGCGGGTGAAGCGCGCCTTCGAAACCGGGTCCTCGGCGAGGTCGGCGCGGAGCAGCTTCACCGCGACCGTACGGCCGAGCCGTACGTCCTCGGCGGCGAACACCTCCGCCATGCCACCGCGCCCGAGCCGGTGGGTGAGGCGGTAGCGGCCGTCGCCGACCAGCCCGCCATTACCCCACATTTCAGGCACATCGGGCATACCGCCCCCGTTGGCGTCAGGGTCGGACGGACCCTGGGCGCTCTGCGTCTGTGCCATCAGTCCTCGCCGTCGTGTCTGGCCGCTGCGCGTGGGAGTCGCTGCGCGGGGAAAACGGTCTTCCGCTAAGGCACGCTACAGGCTCCAGGCCGCGTGCCGGTCCGGGATGGACGCGCTATCAAACCTGTACGGGCCTGAGCAAGGCAAATCTCGTGACGGCTTGTCGCGCATCCCGTCACGGAACGGGCACGCGGCTTGACGTGCCCGTGGCCTGGGGCAAACTTGGCCGGGATCTATCGACGGAGCCGGCCAGGACCGGACCAGTACAGCAGGCAGTGCGGCCGAGGGGGAAGTGGAACGATGAGCCAGGACGGCGCTCAGGGCCGCTATGCGGGCCGGTCGGTCGGCGGCGGCCGGTACCAGCTCCGCGACCTGCTCGGCGAGGGCGGCATGGCCTCCGTGCACCTGGCCTACGACAGCGTCCTGGACCGCCAGGTGGCCATCAAGACGCTGCACACGGAGCTCGGGCGCGAGGCGTCCTTCCGCGAGCGGTTCCGGCGCGAGGCACAGGCCGTCGCCAAGCTCACACACACCAACATCGTCTCGGTATTCGATACGGGCGAGGACGACCTGGACGGGTCGACCATGCCGTACATCGTCATGGAGTACGTCGAGGGCCAGCCGCTGCGCTCCGTGCTCGACGCCGACGTCCGCCAGTACGGCGCGATGCCCACCGAGAAGGCGCTGAAGGTCACGGCCGACGTGCTGGCCGCCCTGGAGGTCAGCCACGAGATGGGGCTGGTCCACCGGGACATCAAGCCCGGCAACGTGATGGTGACCAAGCGCAACGTGGTCAAGGTCATGGACTTCGGCATCGCGCGGGCCATGCAGTCCGGTGTGACCTCCATGACGCAGACGGGCATGGTCGTCGGCACGCCGCAGTACCTCTCGCCCGAGCAGGCGCTCGGACGGGGCGTGGACGCCCGTTCCGACCTGTATTCGGTCGGCATCATGCTCTTCGAGCTGCTGACGGGACGGCTGCCCTTCGACGCCGACTCCCCGCTGGCCATCGCGTACGCGCACGTCCAGGAGGAGCCGGTCGCACCCTCCTCGATCAACCGGTCGATCCCCCCGGCCGTCGACGCGCTGGTCGCCCGCGCGCTGAAGAAGAACCCGAACGAGCGCTTCCCGAGCGCCGAGTCCATGCGGGACGAGTGCGCGCGCGTGGTGGGCACCGCCCAGTCCGCCGCCTCGCCGGTGATCGTCGCGGGCGGCCCGCCGCCGCGCAGCGGCGCGGGCGTGGGGTCGGCCGTCTTCCCGCCCGTCGACCAGCAGGCGGCGCCGGGCCCGCAGGACGTCCGGACGCCGTACCAGCCGCCCGCGCAGCAGAGCCCCTACAGCGGCGGCTACGGGCCCTCCACGCCCCCGCCGGGCCCCCAGGCCTACGCGACCCCCGTACAGCCCTTCCAGGGCGGCCAGAGCGGCCCGGGGACGCCTCCCCCGTACGCGGCGGCGCCTGCTCCCGCGCCCGTGCCGCCCTCGGGCGGTGGCAAGAGCAACAAGCCGGTGCTCATCGGCTCCGCCGTCGTCGCCGTGCTCGCGGTCATCGGTGTGATCGCGGCGATCACGCTGAACGGCGGCGGCGATTCCGGCAACCAGGCCGACAACGCCGGCAACAAGGGCAAGGGGAACCAGGCGACGGCCGCCCCCGCGGGCGGCACTTCCGGCGGGACCTCCGGCGGCACTTCGGGTGGGACGTCGGGCGGCACCTCCGGTGGCACCCAGTCGCAGCACAAAGAGGGCGACAAGACGAAGACCATCGACAAGCAGAAGTGCACGAACGCGTACGAGTACTACAGCGACAAGTCGAAGAAGACCGCGCCCAACTTCAGCTACTTCTACGTCGACTCGGTCAAGGCGTGCCTGCAGGCGGCCGGCTGGAAGTACCGCATCGACCCGCAGCCCGAGAACACCTGGGGCAAGGGCACGGTGCTCAGCCAGACCCCGAAGGACGGCGACCCCTTCGACCCCAAGTCGCCGAGCGACGAGTTCGTCCTGACGGTGTCGACGGGCGACCCGGCTTCGTAGGAACACGCTTCGCGGGAACGCGAGAACAGCACAACGCCGGGCGGGCTGGATCCTCCAGCCCGCCCGGCGTTTTCGTGGCACAGGGGGTTCTCTTACAGATACGGACCCGAGCGCGCCCCGCCGTGCGGGTGCTGACCCTCGTCGTCGTCCCCGAGGACACCGGGCGGCAAGGCCCGGCGCATCTGCTCCAGTTGGGCCCGCGCGGCCATCTGCTGCGCGAACAGCGTGGTCTGGATGCCGTGGAAGAGCCCCTCCAGCCAGCCGACCAACTGTGCCTGCGCGATCCGCAGTTCGGCCTCGGTGGGGATCGTCTCGTCGGTGAAGGGGAGCGACAGCCGCTCCAGCTCCTCCACCAGCTCGGGCGCGAGCCCGTCCTCCAGCTCCCTGACGGAGCTGTGGTGGATCTCCTTGAGGCGCACGCGGCTCGCCTCGTCCAGGGGAGCGGCCCGCACCTCCTCCAGCAACTGCTTGATCATGCTGCCGATGCGCATGACCTTCGCGGGCTGTTCGACCATCTCCGTCACCGGGACCTCGCGCGACTCGTCGTCACCAGTCCCGCCGCCGGGACTGGCGCTACCGAGAGCCATGCCGTCCGGTCCTACGACCAGGACGTGCGGGCTCTCCTGCGACCGTTCGTTCCTCGGCATATCCATGCCGCCATTCTCTCGCACAAGTGATTTCCCCCTGGTGATGCCCCCGTACACGCCTGATCCACCGTGCTACACGCCCCGCCGCGCGCCCCTTTTTCACTCCATGCGCCGCCTTGCCCGGTGCGTCACTCGGTCCGTCACTTGGTCCGTCACTTGGTTCGGCGCAGCCGCAGGGCGAAAAAGGCGAGACCCAGGCCGGTGAGGGTCATTCCGGTGCCCAGGGGGAGGACGCGCATGACGCGGTCCCCGTAGTCCATGGCTTCGCGGCGCGCGCGCTCGCGTCCGTCGTCCGGAGGCGGCGGGGGCGGGGGGACCGAAGGACGCCGACGGGCCGCGTCGGCCCTCCTGTGGGGCGAGGGAACGGCAGAAGGGGATGCGTCGGGGGCCTGGTCGGTGTCGGCGCCCTCCGCGTCGTCCCCGGGGGATTCCGACGCTTCGGCGGGTTCGGTGGATTCGGGGGATTCGGCGCGGCCGGGGTGCGTACGACCCTCGCCGGCGGCACTCCCCGCGAGTCTGCCGTCACCACCCGGAGGAGAGGGCGTGGGGGTCGCCCGTATGTGCACCTTGCCGGCGGTACGGCCGGCGGGACGGTGGGGGTCCGGGCCGGGGCGCCCGGCGCACTGCGCGCCGGGCGCGACCACTATGAGTCCCACCAGCAGCGTCCCGGCCACGACGGCCGCGCGTACTCCACCGTCCACGCCCTCACCCTCACACGGGGCCTGCCGGGCGGCGCGCTGGACGGCCGAACGGGTGACGGGCCTCCGGAGCCGTCGGACGGTCGGGCCGTCAGACGGTCAGCAGGATCTTTCCGACGTGCGCGCTCTCCTCCAGGATGCGGTGCGCCGCCGCCGCTTCCCGCAGCGGCAGCGTCCGGTCGACGACGGGCCGCACCCGGCCCCCGGCGATCAGCGGCCACACGTGCTCGCGCACGGCCGCGATGATCGCCGCCTTCTCCGCGAGCGGCCGTCCCCGCAGGGTCGTCCCCATCACGGCTGCCCGCTTGGTGATCAGCGCGCCGAGGTCCAGTTCGGCCTTGCGCCCGCCCTGGAGGCCGATGATGGCGAGCCGCCCGTTGACGGCGAGCGCGTCCACGTTCCGCGCCAGGTACTTCGCCCCGACGATGTCGAGGACGACGTCCGCGCCGACGCCGCCGGTGACCTTGCGGAGCTCTTCGACGAAGTCCTGTTCGCGGTAGTCGATGAGGATGTCGGCACCCAGCTCGCGGCAGCGTTCCAGTTTCTCCTTGCCGCCCGCGGTGACGGCGACGCGCGCGCCGACCGCCTTCCCCAACTGGACGGCCATCGTCCCGATGCCGCTGCCGCCACCGTGGACGAGCAGGGTCTCGCCGGGGCGCAGGTGCGCCACCATGAAGACGTTCGACCAGACGGTCGCAGTCACTTCGGGCAGCGCGGCCGCCGTGGCGAGGTCCAGCCCCTCGGGCACGGGCAGCAGTTGACCGACCGGCACGCAGACCTTCTCGGCGTAACCGCCGCCCGCCAGCAGCGCGCACACCTCGTCGCCGACCGCCCAGCCGCTCACACCGGGGCCCAGCGCGGCGATCCGGCCGGAGCACTCCAGACCGGGGTACGGGGAGGCGCCGGGCGGCGGGTCGTAGAAGCCCTGACGCTGCGCCACATCGGCGCGGTTGACGGCACTGGCCACGACCTCGACCAGAACTTCCCCGCTGCCGGGGACGGGATCGGGAACCTCTGCCCAGACGAGGGCCTCGGGCCCACCGGGTTCGGGAATGGTGATGGCATGCATGCCCGCGAGGCTACTCCCGGGTTCTCCCGCGGCATCCCGGAACATGGACGCATGGCAACAAACGCGGAGCGCCCGGACACCCGAAAGTCACCGACCCGGCTCTCGCTCTTCCGGTCGCTCTGGCAGCGCACCCGGGGCGAGGCGGAGGAGGACGCCGAGGCCGGACGCGCCATCGTGATGCCCGTCCAGAACGTGGCGGCCCCGCTGCGGCAGGTGCTGCGCCGGCTCATCATGGCGCTGGTGGTGCTCGGCGCCACGACCCTGCTGGTCTACCTCGACCGCGAGGGCTACCACGACAACGCCGACGGCCGCGTCGGCTTCCTGGACGCCGCCTACTACGCGACGGTCACACTGTCGACGACGGGCTACGGCGACATCACGCCCGTGAGCGACGGGGCGCGGCTGACGAACATCTTCGTGATCACGCCCTTGCGCGTGCTGTTCCTGATCATCCTGGTCGGAACGACTCTGGAAGTCTTGACCGAACGGACGCGCCAGCAGGTGCGCATTCACCGCTGGAGGTCGCGGATGCGGGAGCACACCGTCGTCGTCGGATACGGCACCAAGGGACGGCACGCCATCGAGACCCTGGTGGGTCAGGGCAAGCCCAAGGACAAGATCGTCGTGGTCGATCCGCAGAAGAAGGTCGTGGACGCCGCGTCCAGCGACGGCCTGGTGGGCGTCCTGGGCGACGCCACCCGCTCCGAGACCCTCCAGCGCGCCGAGCTGCCGCGCGCCTCGCAGGTCGTGATCTGCACCGAGCGGGACGACACCGCCGCCCTGGTCACCCTGACCGCCCGGCAGCTCAACAAGGCCGCCACGATCGTGGTCGCCGTCCGGGAGGACGAGAACGTGCCGCTGCTGCGGCAGAGCGGCGCCAACACGGTCGTGACGAGCTCCAGCTCGGCGGGACGGCTGCTCGGCATGTCGATGCTGAGCCCGAACGTCGGCACGGTGCTGGAGGACCTCCTGACGTACGGCAACGGCCTCGACGTCGTCGAACGCCCGGTCACCCGCGGCGAGGCGGGCCACTCCCCCCGCGACTGCGAGGACCTGGTCGTGGCCGTCGTCCGCGGCCACCGTCTCCTCCACTTCACGGACCCCGAAGCGGCGACGCTGCACTTGGCCGACCGGATCATCACGATCAGGCAGGCGACTCCGCCGGAACCGGTGTGACAGGCGCGGGCCTGTCGCCGCCTGCGGCCGCGTCCTCAGTCGCCGGGCGGGCTGAGATTCAGCCCGCCCGGCCCAGGGCTACGCGGACGGACCGTCCGTCGGCCACGGCAGCCGCAGCAGCCCGACCTCGTCCCCCGCGGCCACCCCGCCCGCCGGCACCACGGCGACACCGTCCGCCCCCGCCAACCCCCGCAACATCGCGGGCCCGTGGAACCGCAGCGCTCGCACCCGCCCCCCGGGCAGGCACACCACCGGCACCAGCCACGTATCCCGGGGATGCCCCTCCACGGCCTCGCTGACGACCGCCCGGCCGACGCCCGGGCCGCACCCCGCCATCGCCTGCAGCAGCGGTTCGGCGAGCGTCACCAGCCCCGCGACGGCGGCCAGCGGGTTGCCGGGCAGCCCCACCAGGTGCCGCCCCGGCGCGAGCCGGGCCAGCAGCATCGGGTGCCCCGGCCGTACCGCGACGCCGTCGACCAGCAGCTCCGCCCCGACGCGCCGCAGCATGGGGTGCACGTGGTCGACCGGTCCGGAGGCCGTACCGCCCGTGGTGATCACCAGGTCCGCCGTGGACGCGGTGACCGCGTCGTGGAGCACGTCCGCGTCGTCACCGAGCCGCCGCGTCGCGGTCACCTCGGCGCCGAGCGCGCGCAGCCAGGGGCCGAGCATGGGCCCGAGGGCGTCCCGGATACGGCCGCCCTGCGGCAGCCCCTCACGTAGCAGTTCATCGCCCAGGACGAGGATTTCGACGCGGGGACGGCGGGTGACCGGCAGCCGGTCGTAGCCCGCGGCGGCGGCGAGGCCGGCCACGGCGGGGGTGACGGGCGTGCCCTCGGGCAGCAGTTGGTCGCCGGTCCGGCACTCCTGGCCGCGGGGACGGATGTCCTGGCCGTGGGAGACGTGCCGGGCGGCGTAGAGCTCGCCCTGGCCCCGCACCACGCCGTGTTCGCTGCGCAGCACGGCGGTGGCCCCCGGCGGTACGCGCGCGCCGGTGGCGATCCGGACGGCGTGCCCGTCGCGGAGCGGCACCGCACCGGAATTGTCGGCTCCGGCCAGTACGCCGACCCCCTCCTCCGGCAGCCGCCAGGGTCCTGGGCCGGAGACCGCCCAGCCGTCCATGGCGGAGGTGTCGAACGGCGGGAGGTCGGTGAGCGCGTCCAGGGGTGCCGCCAGCACCTGCCCCAGGGCCTCGTCGAGGGTCCGTTCCTCGGCGGGCAGCGGCTCACCGGCGCGCGCGGCGACGGCTCGGGCACGCGACCAGGAGGTACGGGTGGTGGGGTGCGGGGGGTGGCTGTCAGCCATCGCGGGGCCCGACTCGGGAGAAGCGACAGGTCCGGGAGAAGCGGTGGGGCCCGGCGTGGAAGCGGAGCGCGGAGCGGACTCCGCGGCGACAGCAGGACGGGGCGCGGACTCCGCGGCGGAAGGGCCGCTTCCGAGGCGGTCGGTCCTGTGGACACCGCTCTCGTGAAAGGGGTCGGCCCTGAACAGGAACTCGTATGCCCCCGCCGGGCCGCCACCCGGCGCGCTCCCCGCGGGAACGGCCCCCCGCCCGCCACCGGTCACACCACTCCCCACCGGCATATCACCAAAGGGAAAGTATTCGCAGGGCACTTCATCGCCAGGGAAGCCCGCCGCCCGGCGATCGGCGGGGCCGTGATCGCGGTCGTGGTCACGGCCCCGGCCACCGCTCCGCCGGTCGTCGGCGAACAGCGCCAGTGCCTCGTCGGCGGCGCGGTCGAGCCCGGAATCCGCTTCTCTGTCGGTCATTCCGACCCTTCGGCCTTGTTCCCGGCCCCTCCGGGGCCCTCCGCCTCCGCCGCCCAGCGCCGGGCCAGCACGGCCGCCTTCCGCGTGAGCTCGGCGACCGCCTCGGGACCGCCGCCCCGCTGCGCGGCCGCGTAGCCCACGAGGAACGTCGTCAGGGGCGCGGCGGGGCGGGCCACGCCGTGCGCGGCGTCGCGCGCGAGGTCCAGGAGGGCGGCCGTGTCGACGTCGAGGTCGATACCGAGTTCGGCTTTCGCCGC
Source organism: Streptomyces sp. NPDC002537 (assembly GCF_053594975.1). NCBI lineage: Bacteria > Bacillati > Actinomycetota > Actinomycetes > Kitasatosporales > Streptomycetaceae > Streptomyces > Streptomyces sp. NPDC002537. Next base: position 74,323 of record NZ_JBSFWT010000007.1, on the reverse strand, counting down.
GGAGATCCATTCATCCAGCACGCTCCCATGGTCCCTGATGCGCGCGCGGGCGATGGCGACGTCCTCCCAGGTGTCGCAGTCGAACGAGGCATCCGGGTGCGGAATCCGCCGGAGTGCCAGTTCGGCCGTGAGCAGCCGCAGCGGGAGACCGGTCAGCGAGCCGTGCTCGGTGGCGATCAGCGCGAGTTCACGGCGGAGCGGCTCGGTGCGGTAGGCCGCGACCAGCGGCTGGTCCCTGCCGTCGGCATCCGTGAGCAGCGCCCCCTCCACGTCCGGCCCGCCGCGGGCGGCTCCGGCGAGCAGCGCCCGCACGGTACCGGCACGCAGGAACGGCAGGTCGGCGGAGAGCACGAGCGTGGTGGCGGCCGACGTGTGCCGGAGCCCCGCGGCGATCGCGGCGAGCGGACCGCCGCCGGGAGGCTCCTCCCGGGTCCACCGCACGGCCCGTACGGTCGGCCGGCGCGGCCCGACGACGACGGTCCCACCGGCGTCCGCGCAGGCTGCCAGCACCCTGTCCAGCAGCGTGCGCCCGCCCACCCGCAGGGCGGGCTTGTCCACCCCGCCGAGCCTCGCGGCCGCCCCTCCGGCAAGCACTACGGCGTCGTAATCAGTCACCCACCGAGTATGTCCGCTCGACCGGCCGTCCTTCAGACCGACCGCAGCAGCATCGCCGGCCGCTCCACGCAGTCCGCCACGTACCGCAGGAACCCGCCCGCGGTCCCGCCGTCGCACACCCGGTGGTCGAACGTCAGGGACAGCTGCACCACCTGTCGCACGGCCAACTCGCCCTCCCACACCCACGGCTTCGGCGCGATCCGGCCCACTCCGAGCATCGCCGCCTCCGGGTAGTTGAGGATCGGCGTGGAGCCGTCGACGCCGAACACCCCGTAGTTGTTCAGGGTGAACGTGCCCCCGGTCAGCTCCGCCGGGGTCAGGGCACCCGCCCGCGCGGCCTCGGTGAGGCGGGCCATCTCCGTGGACAGCCCGACCGTGGTGCGGGTGTGCGCGTCCCGGACGACGGGGACGACAAGCCCCCGCCCGGTCTGCGCGGCGAACCCCAGGTGCACGCCCGGCAGTCGCACGATCTCCCGCGCCTCGGTGTCCACCGTGGCGTTCAGCTCCGGGTACTGCGACAGCGCCGAGGTGCAGATGCGCGCCAGCAGGGCGAGCAGGGAAACCTCCGTCTCCGCCGCGGCGTTCATCGCCCGGCGGGCGGCGAGCAGCTCCGTGGCGTCGGCGTCCACCCAGCAGGTGGCGTCGGGGATCTCCCGTCGGCTCCTGCCGAGCTTCTCCGCGACGGCGCCGCGCACCCCGCGCAGGGGTATGCGCTGGGCGTCGGGCTCCCGTCGCCTTCCGGGACCGGTGCCCGGGAGAGCCGCTTCCGGCGACTCCCGCGGCTCGGCGACGGCCCGTTCGACATCGGCCCGCAGGATCAGCCCGTCCGGGCCGCTGCCACGTATCCGGGCCAGGTCCAGACCTCGCTCCCGGGCGATCCTCCGGACGAGCGGGGATATCACCGCCCTGGGCGCGGGAGCGACCGCTGGGGTGGTCGCGGAGACGGCTGTGTGAGCGGCCGTTGCGGGAGCGGCCGTTGCCGCGGTCGTGGATGCGCCCGCAGGGACGGCTGCGGGCGCGGCCCGCAGGGGAACGGTCTCCGTGGACGTGGACGTGGGCTCCGCGGACGTGGACTCTGTGGACGTGGACTCCGTAGGCGCCCCTTCCCTGGGCCTCCGGCCGTTGGGGGACGTACGGACCCGGCGGCGTCGGCGCGCGGGCGCCTGCGTGCCGTAGCCGACCAGCACGTTCCCCGAGCCCTCCCCCTTGGCACTCGCGGCAGCCCCGTCGGAGCCTTCGGGCCCCTCGGACCCCATCGGCACCGGCTCGCCGACCGCGACCGTCAACAGCGGTGCCCCTACGGGCAGAGCCGTACCCTCCTCGCCGAAGCGGGCCGTCACCACACCCCCGTAGGGGCACGGCACGTCCACCATGGCCTTCGCCGTCTCGACCTCGACCACCGGCTGGTCGACCACCACCACGTCGCCCACCTCCACCAGCCAGCGCACGACCTCCGCCTCGGTGAGGCCCTCGCCCAGATCCGGCAGCCGGAACTCCCGCACCACAGCCATCAGCGCCCGCCCTCCTCATGGCCCGCGGCGGTCCACTCCGACTCCCACTGCAGCCGTGCGACCGCGTCCAGCACCCGGTCCACACCGGGCAGATGGTGCCGCTCCAGCATCGGCGGCGGGTACGGGATGTCGAACCCGGCGACCCGCAGCACCGGCGCCTCCAGATGATGGAAGCACCGCTCCGTGACCCGTGCCGCGATCTCGCCGCCCGGACCGCCGAATCCGGCCGACTCATGGACGACCACGGCCCGCCCTGTGCGCCGTACGGACGCGCACACCGTCTCCTCGTCGAACGGCACCAACGACCGCAAGTCGACGACTTCGAGGTCCCAGCCCTCCGCCACCGCGGCCTCCGCGGCCTCCATGCAGACCGGCAGGGACGGCCCGTAGGTGACGAGCGTCGCGGACGAGCCGGGGCGCCGCACGACAGCCCGCCCGATGCCGGGCACCGGCTCGGGCCTCGCGGCGTCCCAATGGTCCTTCGACCAGTACAGCCGCTTGGGCTCCAGGAACACCACCGGATCGTCGGAGGCGATCGCGGCACGCAGCAGCCCGTACGCGTCGGCGACGGTCGCCGGTGCGACCACGTGGAGGCCCGGTGTGGCCATGTAGTACGCCTCGGAGGAGTCGCTGTGGTGCTCGACACCACCGATCCCGCCGCCGTAGGGCACCCGCACGGTGACCGGCATCGGCACCGCCCCGCGCGTGCGGTTGCGCATCCGGGAGACATGGCTGACGAGCTGCTCGAACGCGGGGTAGGCGAAGGCGTCGAACTGCATCTCCACGACGGGCCGCAGCCCGTACATCGCCATCCCCACCGCGGCCCCCAGGATGCCCGCTTCGGCGAGGGGCGTGTCCGTGCAGCGGTCCTCGCCGAACTCCTTGGCCAGCCCGTCCGTCACCCGGAAGACGCCGCCGAGGGCGCCGACGTCCTCACCGAGGACGTGGACGGCCGGATCGTCGGCCATGGCATCACGCAGCGCCCGGCGCAGCGCCTGTGCCATGGTGGCCGGCTGGTGGCCCGCCCTGACAGCCGCTGTGGTCATCACCGCACCTCTTTCCGCTGCTCCGGCTCCGCCGCGGCGGCGAGCTCTGCCCGCAAGAGGTCGGCCTGCTCTCGCAGTTGGGCGGTCTGCTCGGCGTAGACGTGGGCGAAGAGGCCCATGGGGGCCAGGGCGGGCTCCTCGTTCATCCGCTCGCGCAGCTCGGCGGCCAGCCGCTCGGCGCCTTCCCGCTCGGCTCCCACAGCGTCCTCGTCGATCAGGTTCCTGCTGGTCAACTCCCGCTCCAGCAAGTCGATCGGGTCGTGCGCGCGCCAGGCCTCGACCTCGGCGTCGGTGCGGTAACGGGTGGCGTCGTCGGCATTCGTATGGGCATCGATGCGATAGGTGACGGCCTCGACCAAAGTGGGGCCCGCGCCGCCGCGAGCGCGGCGCACCGCCTCGGAGAGGACCTGGTGGACGGCGGCCACGTCATTGCCGTCGACCAGCCGTCCGGGCATGCCGTAGCCGACCGCCTTGTGGGCGAAGGACGGTGCGGCGGTCTGCTTCGCCAGGGGCACGGAGATCGCGAAGCCGTTGTTCACCACGAAGAAGACGACCGGAGCCCGCCAGACGGCCGCGAAGTTGAGCGCCTCGTGGAAATCCCCCTCGCTGGTGCCGCCGTCGCCCACCATGGCGAGCGCCACCACGTCGTCCCCCTTGAGCCGCGCGGCGTGCGCGAGCCCCACGGCGTGCGGGAGCTGGGTGGCCAGCGGCGTGCACAGGGGGGCGATCCGGTGCTCGCGCGGGTCGTAACCGCTGTGCCAGTCGCCCCGCAGCAGGGTGAGGGCCTGCACGGGGTCGAGCCCGCGGACGACGGCCGCGAGAGTGTCGCGGTAGCTGGGGAAGAGCCAGTCCCGCTGCTCCAGGGCGAGCGCCGCGGCGACCTCGCACGCCTCCTGCCCGGTGGACGAGGGATACACGGCCAGCCGCCCCTGCCGGGTGAGCGCGGTGGCCTGGCCGTTGTACCTCCGGCCGCGGACCAGGTGCCCGTACAGCCGCCGCAACAGCTCCGGGTCGAGCCCGGCGGCCGCCTCGGTGCCCAGCAGGCGGTACGGCTTCGCGTCCGGCAGCAGCGGCGCGGGGTCGGTGCGGGGCCGCCAGGCAGGGGGCGGGGAGGGCCGGTACGAGCCGGGCTGCTCCAGAACCGTCATGACGAGCACCTCCTTAAAGGACGGGCTTCACCGGCCGCACGGCACAGCACGCCGCACGCCCTCCCTACCGATTGTTCGGTCGTCGGCACATTTTGGCTACAGGCGGCCCGAGCCTGTGGACAAACGGTTCTCCACAGCCTGAGATATGGACAGGACGTCCACGAAGGGGAGGCGGGGCGGTATGCCGGACGAACAGATGGCCTTATCGGGCGGCAGGCCACCCGCCCGCCCGCTCGACGAGATCGACCGCGCGATCCTGCGGATGCTCCGGTCCGACGGCCGGGCCTCGATCCGGTCCGTCTCCGAGCAGGTGCACGTGTCGCGCGCCAATGCCTACGCACGCATCAACCGGCTCATCGACGACGGGGTGATACGCGGCTTCAGCGCCCGCGTCGACCAGGAGCGCGCGGGCCAGACCGCCTCGGCGTACATCACGCTGAAGATCGTCCAGAACTCGTGGCGCACGGTCCGCGAAAAGCTCCGCGCCCTGCCGGGTGCCGCCCACATCGCCCTGGTCAGCGGGGACTTCGACGTCCTGCTGCTCGTCCACACCAAGGACAACCACGCCCTGCGCGAGCTGGTGCTGACCCGCATCCAGGCCATGGACGAGGTGCTCAGCACCCGCACCCTCCTGGTCTTCGAGGAGACGGACCTGGAGGAGGGCCGGGTGCCGGGGGAGTCCTGAGCGCCGCCGGCCGTCCGGGCGCGCAGCCCTGCTGAGCGGGCCTGGCGAAGTCCGGTGCGGTTCGGCAGTGCCCCGAAGGGGCGCGGGGAAGCGTCGGTCTGCGGCTCTGCCGCGTGGGCACGACCGGCCACGACGCACCCGCAGACGACGTACCGGACTTCCAGCGAAGCGCTCAGTCGTCGGTGCGCAGCCCTGCGAACGCCGTGCGGACGACCGCGTCCGCCACCTCCGCGCTGGTCACCCCGCCGCGCTCCGGCCGGTACCACTCCACCACGGAGTTGATCATGCCGAAGAGCAGCCGGGTGGCCAGTCGTCCGTCGACGTCCGCCCGGAGGTCGCCGTCGGCCGCCGCCTGCTTCAGCAGCTCCGCGACCCGGTGGTCGAACTCGCGGCGCCGCTCCATCGCCCAGCGCTCCGTGTCCGTGTTGCCCCGCACCCGCAGCAGCAGCGTCACATAGGGCAGCTCCGCCGTCAGGACCTCCACGGTGCGCCGGGTGACGTGCTCCAGCCGGTCGACCGCCCGCCCCTCGACGGCGCGCGGCTCGTCCAGGACGGCGAAGAGCCCGCCGAGGGCCCGGCTTATCGCCAGCCGCAGCAGCTCCTCCTTGCCCTTCACATGGTGGTAGATGGAGGACTTGGAGATTCCGGCCGCCCTGGAGAGGTGCTCCATGGACGTGCCGTCGTAGCCCCGCTCGTTGAACACCTCGACGGCGACCGCGAGCAGCGATTCGGGCGTGTAGGTGTCGCGCTTGGCCATGGTCATGATTACAGCAGGCTCTCTTCGACGGCTGCACGGCGGAGCAGCGGCTGGGACGGGGCGTAACGCCCGTCGGGGTACTCGAAGTGCAGGTTCCGCAGCACCCGGCACACCCACGCCGGGCCGAGGGCGCGCCCCCAGTCCAGCGGGCCGCGGGGATGGTTCACACCGAGCCGCATGGCGGTGTCGATGTCCGCGGGGCTCGCGACGCCGCGCCCGACGGCGTCCTCGGCGAAGTCGACGAGCATGGCGACCGTACGGGCCACGATCATGCCCGGCGCGTCGCCGATGACGCTCACCCGCTTGCCGAGCGCCTGGAACAGCCCGATCGCCGCCCGTACGTCCGCCGGGTGGGCGGTGCCGGAGGGGGCGAGGGCGATCCGGCCGCAGGTCCGGTAGTCGAGGGCGAGGTCGAAGTGGATGCGGGTGCCGGCGTGCTCCGAGGTGGCGGGGACGCCCCGGGTGAGGGAGAGCTCCGCGCCCCCGGGGAGGACGAGGTACCCGTCGCGCGCGCCGGGCCCGGCCTCCTGGGCGACCGTGACGCCCGCTTCCTCGATCATCTCGTGCAGTACGGCGCAGGCCTTGGGCAGCCTGCCGTGGAGGGTGAGCTCCTTGGGGGTGTCGCACGGCTCGGCGGTGTGCGGCAGCGGCCGTTCGGTGCCGGGCGTGTGGTCGTACCAGCCCAGGCCGGTCTTGCGTCCCAGCAGCCCGGCCTCCACGAGCCGGCGCTGGGCGAGCGAGGGCCTGAACTTCGGGTCGTGGAAGAAGGCCTCATGGACCGAACGGGTGACGGCTTCGTTCACATCCTGGCCGATGAGGTCGGTGAGTTCGAAGGGGCCCATGGGGAAGCCGCCGCACTCGCGCAGGACGGCGTCGATGGTGGCGGGGTCGGCGGCCCGCTCCTCGTGGAGGCGGAACGCTTCGGCGTAGAAGGGCCGGGCGACGCGGTTGACGACGAAGCCCGGGGTGTCGGCGCAGCGCACCGGCGTCTTTCCCCAGGCGGCCATGGTGGCGCACGCGCGATCGGCCGCGGCCTCGTCGGTGGCGTGGCCCCGGACCACCTCCACGAGCGGCAGCAGCGGCGCGGGGTTGAAGAAGTGCAGGCCGACGCAGCGTCCGGGCAGCCGGAGGGCGCCCGCGACGGCCGTCACCGACAGGGACGAGGTGTTGGTGGCGAGCAGGCAGTCCTCTGGAACGACCGACTCCAGGTCGGCGAACAGCTTCTGTTTGGCCGGGAGTTGCTCCAGAATCGCCTCGATGACGAGCCCCGAGCCGGAAAGGTCGTCCAGATGTGCGGCAGGGCGCAGCCGGGCGCGGGCCGCGTCGCGGGCGGCGGCGGTGAGCCCGCCCTTCTCGACCAGCCGGTCGAGGCGTGCGCCGATGGCCCGTACGGCCTCGTCCGCCCGGCCCTCGGCGGTGTCGTACAGCCGTACCATGTGGCCCGCCACCAGGGCGACTTGGGCGATCCCCCGGCCCATGGTGCCCGCGCCGACGACGGCGACGGTCGTGCTCGGCTCGATTACGGTCATGCCGGTGATCCTCCCCGATGAGTTGTCCACAGGTTCGCCGGGCCCCCTTGTCCCGACCGATCGTTCGGTTACTGTATCCAGCGGGGGAACCACAGGCCCCCCGAAGCGTGTTGCCGACCTCTGTTGCCCGAAGCCTGTCGTCCCATCCGAGCCCAGCTCGACGAGGAGTTGGTCAGCCGTGACCGCCGGACTCAGCACCGCCCAGTTGATCGAGAAGCACCTCCCGACCCTCGACCAGGCGCTGGACGCCATCCGTACGCGCGTCTACTGGTCGCCCTTCCCCGAGCACCCGAAGGCGTACGGCGCGGAGGGCGTGCCGGGCAGCCTGAGCGCGGCCGACGGGCAGGCCGCGTTCGAGGCGCTGCGCGGCAAGCGCTTCGAGCTGGACCAGCCGGGCACGGACGGCTGGGCGGGCTCCGAAGTCTCCCCGTACGGGCCGGAGCTGGGCATCGAGTATCCGCACCCCGGCGTCGAAGCACTGCTGCCCGCCATGCGCGCGGCGATGCCGCAGTGGCGGGAGGCCGGCCCCCAGGCGCGGGCCGCGGTCTGTCTGGAGATCCTCACCCGGATCAACGCCCGTTCGCACGAGTTCGCCCACGCCGTCATGCACACCAGTGGTCAGGCGTACATGATGGCGTTCCAGGCCGGCGGCCCGCACGCCCAGGACCGGGGGCTCGAGGCCGTCGCCTACGCCTTCGCCGAGCAGGTCCGCACACCGCGGTCGGCGGACTGGTCCAAGCCGCAGGGCAAGCGCGAGCCGCTGGAGCTGCGCAAGGAGTTCACGCCCGTGCCGCGCGGCATCTCCCTGCTGATCGGCTGCAACACCTTCCCGACCTGGAACGGCTACCCCGGCCTGTTCGCCTCCCTCGCCACGGGCAACGCGGTGCTGGTCAAACCGCATCCGCGGGCCGTGCTGCCGCTGGCCCTGACCGTGCGCGTCGCGCGCGAGGTCCTCCGCGACGCGGGCTTCTCCCCCGATCTGGTCGCCCTGGCCGCCGAGCGGGACGGCGAGGGCATCGCCAAGCCCCTGGCCGTGCGCCCGGAGATCCGCATCATCGACTACACCGGCTCGACCGCGTTCGGCGACTGGCTGGAGGCCAACGCCCGCCAGGCGCAGGTCTTCACGGAGAAGGCCGGGGTGAACAGCGTCGTCATCGACTCCACCGACGACTACAAGGGCCTGCTGAGCAACCTCGCCTTCTCCCTGTCGCTCTACAGCGGCCAGATGTGCACCACCCCGCAGAACCTCCTCGTCCCGCGTGACGGCATCACCACGGACGCCGGGCACAAGTCCTACGACGAGGTGGTGGCGGACCTGGCCGCCGCGGTGAACGGTCTGCTGGGCGACGATGCCCGGGCCAACGCGCTGCTGGGCGCGATCGTCAACGGCCAGGTGAAGGAGCGGGTCGACGCCGCCGCGCAGCTCGGCGAGGTCGCGCTCGCCTCCCGGGCGGTGCCCAACCCCGACTTCCCCGACGCCACGGTCCGCACGCCCGTGATCGTCAAACTGGACGGCGCCAAGCCGGACTCCGAGGCGGCCTACCTCTCGGAGTGCTTCGGCCCGGTGTCCTTCGCCGTGGCCGTCGACTCGGCGGCGGAGGCCGTGAAACTGCTGCGGCGCACGGTGCGCGAGAAGGGTGCGATGACCGTCGGCGCGTACACCACGTCACCGGAGGTCGAGCGGCTGGTGGAGGAGGCGTGCCTGGAGGAGTGCGCCCAGCTCTCGCTGAACCTCACCGGCGGGGTCTACGTCAACCAGACCGCCGCCTTCTCCGACTTCCACGGCTCCGGCGGCAACCCGGCGGCCAACGCGGCGCTGTGCGACGGCGCGTTCGTCGCGAGCCGCTTCCGTACGGTCGAGGTGCGCCGCCCGGCCTAGCCGAGGGACTCCACGGGCCGGTCCGCGGCGGGGCCGCCCCAGTGGAAGAGGGCCATGGCGACACTGGTCGCGAGGTTGTAGCTGGAGACCTGCGGCCGCATGGGAAGGGCGACCAGCCGGGTCGCCCTCTCCCGCAGGTCGGGCGAGATCCCGTGCCGTTCGGAGCCGAAGGCGACGAGCGCGTCGTCGGGGAAGTCGACGGATCTGATGTCGTCGCCCTCCGGGTCCAGCGCGTACAGCGGGCCGGGCGGCAGTTCGGGCAGCGGCAGGCGCTCGACGGCGGTCGCGTAGTGCAGCCCGGCCCCGGCCCGTACGGCGTTGGGGTGCCAGGGGTCGATGTCGCCGGTGGTCACCACACCGGTGGCGCCGAAACCGGCGGCGAGACGGACGACGGCACCGATGTTCCCGAGGTTGCGGGGGTTGTCCAGCACGACGACGGGTGCCCGCCGGGGCGCCCGCGACAGGGTGTCGAGGTTCTTCCGACGGCTCGGCCGGACCGCCAGCGCGGCCACGCCCGTGGGGTGGACCCGGGGCAGCAGCTCCCGCAGGCTCCGCGCCGGGATCTCGACGAGCCGCTCCTCCAGCACCCCGGTCAGGTCGTCGGCCAGTCCCGCCGCGAGCGCCAGCGTGGCCGTCTTGTCGCCGCAGACCGCGAGCCGCACGTCCGCACCGAAGCGGAGGGCGTGCTTCAGGGCGTGGAAGCCGTCGAGCAATACGGCGTCGGGGGCGAGCTCGCCCCACTGTCGTACGGCTGCCACGGCTTCGTTCTCGGTCATGTCCTCAGCCTACGGGCCCGCCCCGCGGCGGCCGGTCGGGCCCGCTCAGCCCACCAGGGTGCGGGGGCTCTCCTCACCGTCGCGCTGCGGCGGTACCGGTTCCGCACTGCGGCCGGACAGCACCCGTCGCGGGACGCGGCCGACGGCGGTACCCAGGCGGCGCAGGAAGGACGTGGGCAGGAAGACCGCGTCGGCCACGATCATCGCCAGCGAGAAGAAGGGCAGTCCGAGGGTGACGGCGATGCCGAGGTGCTCGATCATCATCACCGCGAGCAGGACGTTCTTGACCCGCCGGTTCAGCAGGGTGAACGGGAACGCGGCCTGCACCGCCACCGTGCCGTAGGTCAGCAGCAGTACCATCAGACCGTTGCCGCCCAGGACGTGCGACAGCTCGGGCCAGGGCGAGAAGTAGTCGAGGTGCAGCGGGTAGTAGAGCGCGGTGCCGTCCTGCCAGCGTGAACCCTGGATCTTGTACCAGCCCGCCGTGGCGTAGATCAGGCAGACCTCCGCCATGACGACCAGCAGCGCCGCGTTGTGCGCCAGGTTTGCGAACACGTCCAGGACGGACTTGGGCTCACCGGGCGCGTAGCGGCACACGCACCACCACAGGCCCTGGACGAGCCACAGCCCCCAGAAGACCGCCGCCCAGCCGAGGCCCGGGAGCGGGCCGTCCGACGTCCACGACATCCGGGTGTGGCCGAGGGCCTGCGCGACGGCCAGTGCGAGACCGCACAGAACCCACAGCACGATTCCGGTGACGTCCGGATCGGCACCGGATCGCTTCGCGCTCCCCCCGGCCTCTCCATCGGCCTCTCCGCCGGCCGCTTCGGCCCGCTGTCTCCGCCGGGCGCGCCGGGCGTCGAGGGACCACACCAGTCCGCAGCGGGTGAGGACGGTGTAGAGCGCCATCAGGTGGATGACGTTGTCGCCGCCGTCGCCGAGGAAGACGCTGCGGTTCTGCAGCGACAGCACCCCGATCATGGACAGCACGGACATGGTCCGTGTCCGCCACCCGAGCATCAGCAGGGCGCTGGACACGATGGCGAAGACATAGACGGCTTCGAACCAGAGCTCGCTGTCGGACCAGACGAGGGTGGTGAAGGCATGGTTGTCGGCGGTCAGCCGACGCGCCATGTCCCAGCTCCAGGGGCCGTCGGGCCCGTACATCTCATGCCGGTTGGGCCACTCCCGGAGCAGGAAGCACAGCCAGGCGAAGGAGATGCCGATCCGTATCAGGGCCGTCTGGTAGCGGCCCAGGGAGGAGCCGGTGACGCGGTCGATGCCGCGCGCGAGGGAAGGCAGCGGGGAACTCACCGGTTCTTCGCCTCCGGCAGGTCGGCGGTGGTGACCGGCCACCAGTTCAGCACCCGGTACGCCGGTTTGGCCGCCGCCTTCTCGTCGCTCCACGGCGGCGGTGCGACCTGGCGGGTCACGGACCGCACCTGGACGCGCTCGACCGGACGGCTGTCCCGCTCGGCGCCCAGCCGCAGCATGACGATGCGCCGGACGTACTGCTCGGACAGGCTTCCGCGCAGGCCGTTCGGCTGCTCCTTCGCGTCGTGCGTGCTGACGTAGAAGTCCCAGGCCCGCCGCACCTCGTTCTGCTGCGTGTGGCTGGGGAAGGGGTTGTGGAGTATCTCGGCACCGTCCTGCGCGGAGAGGTCGGTCCACGGGGTGACCGTCGACCGGCCGTCGGCACCGCGCAATTCGGCACGGGCCTGGACGGCGATGTTCTGCTGGAGCGGATTCGGAGCGAAGAACTTCCAGTTCTGCTCGAACTCCGGATAGATGTACTCACCAATGGCCGCCGCGTGTTGCTTACTGACCGTGTTCGGCGGGGCGACGTGCAGGAACACCATCGCCAGATGGACCGCCGCGGCGACCGTCACCACGGCGACGCCGGTGGCTATGGCGATGCGCGACGGCAGGGAGAGCCCGGCGACGGAACCGGCCCGCTCGTCGTGTCCGTCATCCGCTTCCATACCCCGCCCCGATCCTGCGCGCTGCCTGGTCCTGCCTGGTTCTTGTGCACCCGAAACCCCGTTCTTGTGCACCCGAACCGTACCCAGGCCGCCCCGCGGAGCACAGCGCGCACTGGTTATCCACAGGCTTGACACCCTCGAATCCGCCGGACCACCATTGAACCGAACGATCGGTCGGTCGGGAGCTCGGGGGAAGGCAGGGGTATGCCATGACGACGACGGCACCGGACACACAGGACCAGGACACACGGGACCGCGAGGCGGTCTTCGACGCCACGGTGGCGGCCGACGAGCGCATCGAGCCGCGCGACTGGATGCCCGACGCCTACCGCGCCTCGCTCGTCCGGCAGATAGCGCAGCACGCGCACTCCGAGATCATCGGCATGCAGCCCGAGGCCAACTGGATCACCAGGGCACCCTCGCTGCGGCGCAAGGCCATCCTGATGGCCAAGGTGCAGGACGAGGCCGGGCACGGCCTGTATCTCTACGGCGCCGCCGAGACCCTGGGCACCGGGCGCGACGAGCTCCTCGACAAGCTGCACTCCGGCCGCCAGAAATATTCGTCGATCTTCAACTACCCCACGCTGACCTGGGCGGACGTCGGCGCCATCGGCTGGCTCGTGGACGGCGCGGCCATCACCAACCAGGTCCCGCTGTGCCGCTGCTCCTACGGGCCCTACGCCCGCGCGATGGTCCGCATCTGCAAGGAGGAGTCCTTCCACCAGCGCCAGGGCTACGAGCTGCTGCTGACCCTGAGCCGGGGAACCGAGGCGCAGCACGCGATGGCACAGGACGCCGTGGACCGCTGGTGGTGGCCGTCCCTGATGATGTTCGGCCCGCCGGACGACGAATCCGCCCATTCGGCCCAGTCCATGGCCTGGAAGATCAAGCGCCATTCGAACGACGAACTGCGCCAGAGGTTCGTGGACATCTGTGTCCCCCAGGCCGAATCCCTGGGCCTGGCCCTCCCCGACCCGGACCTCCGGTGGAACGAGGAGCGCGGGCACCACGACTTCGGCGCCATCGACTGGGACGAGTTCCACGAGGTGCTGCGCGGCAACGGCCCGTGCAACGAGGAGCGGATCGGCCGGCGGAAGCAGGCACACGAGGAAGGCGCGTGGGTGCGCGAAGCCGCCGCCGCCCACGCCCGGAAGCACGGCGGCACACCGGGGGAGGCACGGGTATGACCAGCGCCGATTGGCCACTGTGGGAGGTCTTCGTGCGGAGCAGGCGCGGGCTGTCGCACACCCACGCGGGCAGCCTGCACGCGCCGGACGCCACGATGGCGCTGCGCAACGCGCGCGACCTCTACACCCGGCGCTCCGAAGGCGTGTCGATCTGGGTGGTGCCCTCCACCGAGATCACCGCCTCCTCCCCGGACGAGAAGGACCCCTTCTTCGAGCCGGCCGCGGACAAGCCGTATCGCCACCCGACCTTCTACGACATCCCGGAGGGGGTGCGACACCTGTGAGCCCTACGCCCCCGGGCACCCCTGTCGCCCCCGTCGCCCCCTCGCCCAGCGCCGCCCCCATCGGCGCGGCGCTGGCGCTCGGCGACGACGCCCTGGTGCTGTCCCACCGGCTGGGGGAGTGGGCGGGGCACGCGCCCGTCCTGGAGGAGGAGGTCGCCCTCGCCAACATCGCGCTGGATCTGCTCGGGCAGGCCCGTGTCCTGTTCTCGCTCGTCGGCGACGAGGACGAGCTGGCCTATCTCCGGGAGGAGCGCGCCTTCCGCAATGTCCAGCTGGTCGAACAGCCCAACGGCGACTTCGCCCACACCATCGCCCGCCAGCTGTACTTCGCCACCTATCAGGAGCTGTTGTACGGCCAGTTGGCCACGGGGGAGGGCCCGTTCGCCCCGCTGGCGGCGAAGGCGGTCAAGGAGGTCGCCTACCACCGGGACCACGCCGAGCAATGGACGCTGCGGCTCGGCGACGGCACCGAGGAGAGCCACCGGCGCATGCAGACCGCGCTGACCGCCCTCTGGCGATACACGGGAGAGCTCTTCGCGCCCGTCGAAGGGCTCGACCTCGACACGGCGGGCCTGCGCGACGGCTGGCTGGCCCTGGTCTCCCGGACCGTCGAGCAGGCCACCCTGGCCCTCCCCACCGGCCCCCCGTCGTACGCCTGGTCCGCCGGAGCGGGCCGCCAGGGCATCCACACCGAACCGTTCGGACGGATGCTCGCCGAAATGCAGCACCTGCACCGCAGCCACCCGGGGGCGACATGGTGACCGCACCGGCCCCCCGGGAGCCGACCGCCCTGGAGGAGCGACTCCTCGCACTGGCCGGGTCCGTGCCCGACCCCGAGCTCCCCGTGCTCACCCTCGCCGAACTGGGAGTCCTGCGCGGCCTGCACCTGACCGGTCCGGGCCGGGTCGAGGTGGAACTGACCCCCACCTACACCGGCTGCCCCGCCGTCGAAGCGATGGCCGCGGACATAGAACGGGTGCTCCACGAGCACGGACAGCGGGAGGTCTCCGTGCGCACGGTGCTCAGCCCCGCCTGGTCCACGGACGACATCACCGCCGAAGGGCGCCGCAAACTGGGCGAGTTCGGCGTGGCGCCCCCGCGGCCGGGCGCGCGGGCCGCCGGGCCGGTGGCGCTCGCCCTGGGGCCGACCCGGCTCGCCGAGGAGACGGTCGGACCCGTCCCCTGCCCCCACTGCGGATCCACCGACACCACGCTGCTGAGCCGCTTCTCGTCGACCGCCTGCAAGGCCCTGCGCCGCTGCGAGACATGCCGCGAACCATTCGACCACTTCAAGGAGTTGTAGATGGCAGCAGCGGCCCGCCACGGCGCCTTCCACCCCCTGCGCGTGACGCACGTCGATCCGCTCACCGACGACTCGGTCGCCCTGACCCTCGCGGTGCCCGAGGAGCTTCGCGACGTCTACCGCTACGCACCGGGCCAGCACATAGCCCTCCGCCGGACCGCGGACGGCACCGAGATCCGCCGCACCTACTCCCTCTGCGGCCCCGCTCCGGCACCGGGCGGCGCCGGGGCGACGGAACTACGGGTCGGCGTGCGGCTGGTGGACGGCGGGGTGTTTTCCACCTACGCGCTGAAGGAGCTCTCCGCGGGCGACACGGTCGAGGTGATGGCACCGGCCGGGCGGTTCGTCCTGGAGCCGCGCCCCGGGTACTTCGCGGCGATCGTCGGCGGCAGCGGGATCACACCCGTCCTGTCCATCGCCTCGACGCTGCTCGCCCGGGTGCCCGATGCCCGGTTCTGCCTGATACGCAGCGACCGCACCACCGCCTCCGCGATGTTCCTGGAGGAGGTCGCCGACCTCAAGGACCGCTGGCCCGACCGCTTCCAGCTGGTGCACGTCCTGTCCCGCGAGGAGCAGCAGGCCGGGTTGCCGTCCGGGCGGCTGGACGAGCGGCGCCTGACGGAGCTGCTGCCCGCGCTGCTGCCGGTGGAGTCGGTGGACGGCTGGTTCCTGTGCGGCCCCCACGGCCTGGTGCGGGAGGCGGAGCGGGCACTGCTCACCCTTGGTGTCGGCCGGGACCGCGTCCACCAGGAGATCTTCCACGTCGAGACCGCGTCGGCCGCTTCCCCGGCCGACACCGGCCCCGCTCCCGGCGGTCCCGCGCGCAGCAGCGTGACCGCGAAGCTGGACGGGCGCAGCGGGAGTTGGCCGGTTCGGGAGGGTGAGCCGTTGCTGGAGACCGTGCTGCGCAACCGCGCCGATGCCCCGTACGCCTGCAAGGGCGGGGTGTGCGGGACGTGCCGGGCCTTCCTGGTGCGGGGCGAGGTGCGGATGGACCGGAATTTCGCGCTGGAGCCGGAGGAGCTGGCTGCCGGGTATGTGCTGGCCTGCCAGTCGCATCCGGTCACGGAGGAGGTGGAGTTGGACTTCGATCGCTGAGTGCCGGGCCGCACCGCTGTTCCCTATTCCTGCAACCTGTTCTACCTTGACGCACTATCAGTTCCGGGTGTCGATTCCGGGTGTCAGTGCCGGTGCGCGGGAGGACGGGCAGTGGACTTCACCTTCAGCGAGGAACAGCAGGCCGCCGCGGAGGCGGCCAGGGCCGTCTTCTCCGGGGTCTCCCCCGACAGCGTGCCCAGCCCCGCCCTGACCGGGGGCGCGGTGTCGGAGGACTTCGACCGGACACTGTGGGCGGCGCTCGCCGACGCCGATCTGCTGAGCCTGTTCATCGCCCCCCGGCACGGCGGTGCGGGGCTCGGGCCGATCGCGCTGTGCCTGGTGCTGCGCGAGGCGGGGCAGGTCCTGGCCCGGGTGCCGCTGCTGGAGTCGAGCGCGGCGGCCTTCGCCCTGAGCGCCCTCGACGACCGGGCCGCCGCCCGGGTGCTGCCCATGCTGGGCCGGGGTGAGCTCGTCGTCACGGTGGCGTCCAGCGGCCGTACGGGTCACGACCCTGCCGAACTCGCCGTCACCGCACGGCAGCTGACCGGGACCGGCGCCGGGACCAGGATCAGGACCAAGACCAGGAACGGCACCGGGAACGGGACCGGGACCCCAGCCGGAACCCCGGCCGGAAGCGGAATCGGCCGTGAGGCCGGGCGCGAGGGCCGCCGGGCGCCCGCGCAGCACGCCCGGCCCGCGTCGGCGGGTTCCGAGTGGCTCCTCGACGGGGTGCAGACCGCCGTGCCCTGGGCGCAGAGCGCGGACCGGATGCTCCTGCCCGCCCGCACCGCCGACGGACGCACCGTCCTCGCCCTCGTGCACCGGGACCTTCCCGGGGTCACCCTGGCCGACCAGGTGTCCACCAACGGCGAGCGGTACGCGGAGGTCCGGCTCGACTCCGCGCGGGTCGGCGGCGACGAGGTGATCGTCGGCGAGGGCGTGTGGGAACGGCTGCGAGGGCTGCTCACCCTCGGCACCGGCGCGCTCGCGCTCGGGGTCGGCACGGCCGTGGCCCGTATGACCGGCGCGTACACGAGCAAGCGCGAGCAGTTCGGCTTCCCGATCGCCACGTTCCAGGCAGTCGCCGTCCAGGCCGCCGATCGCTATATCGACCTGCGGGCCATGGAGGCCACGCTCTGGCAGGCGGCCTGGCGCATGGAGTCGGGGGCGGCCGGGGCACTCCCGGTCGCCGCGGACCTCGCCGTGGCGAAGATCTGGGCGTCCGAAGGCGTGCGCCGCGTCGTCCAGACCGCGCAGCATCTGCACGGCGGCTTCGGCGCGGACACCGGCTACGCCCTGCACCGGTATCACGCGTGGGCCAAGCAGTTGGAGCTGTCCCTCGGGCCCGCGGCGGCCCACGAAGAGGCTCTCGGCGACCTGCTGGCCGCCCACCCGCTGGACTGACCGACCGCCGACCGACCACCGGCAGGGCGCCCGGCCACGAGCGCCCTCGTCCCGGCTCCGGGTTCTGGACCGCGGGCTCCGGACTGCGGCTCCGGACCCCGGGCTCCTGCTAGATCACCGTGCCGGGCGTGCCGTCGTCGGCCACGACCGGACGGCCCGCGGCCTCCCAGACCTGCATGCCGCCGTCGACGTTCGCCGCGTCCAGGCCCTGCTGGACGAGGTAGGCGGTGACCTGAGCGGAGCGCCCGCCCGACCGGCAGATGACGTTGACCCTGCCGCCGCCGGGGGCCTTCTCCGTCAACTCGCCGAAGCGGGCCACGAATTCGCTCATGGGGATGTGGAGCGCCCCCTCGGCGTGCCCGGCCGCCCACTCGTCGTCCTCCCGGACGTCCAGCAGGAAGTCTTCGGACGCGAGGGCGTCGACACTGACCGTGGGGATACCGGAACCGAAATGCATGCCCCCGACGCTACCCGACCAGCGTGGCCAGGTGGGCCTCGCGTTCGGCGACCTGGACGGCCAGCCCCTCGGCGATCTCCTCCAGCAGCCGGTCCGGGTCGTCCGGCGCCATCTTGATCATCGCGCCGATCGCGGAGCCCTCCAGCTCCGCGGCCACGGCCGACAGCAGTTCCTTGCGCCGGGCCAGCCACTCCAGCCGGGCGTAGAGCTCCTCCGCCCGGCTGGGCCGCCGCTCCTCGGGCACCGGGCCCGCGGCCCACTCCTCGGCCAGCTCCAGCAGCAGTGCCTCCGAGCCGTCCGCGTAAGCGGCGTTGACCCGCACGATGAACGCCTCGCGCCGCACCCGGTCCGCCTCGTCCCGGGCCAGGTCCGGGTGGGCCTTGCGCACCAGCTCGCGGAAGGCCCGCCGGGCCTCGTCGCTCGGGCGGATCCGCTGCGGCGGGGTCACGGACTTCTCAGTGAGCATGGCGGTCGCCTCGGGCGACAGGCCGTCCGAGTCCAGCCAGCCGCCGAACAGCTCCTCGACGCCGGGCAGCGGCTGCACCAGGGCACGTGCCTCCCGGGCCCGCCGGACGTCCTCGGCGTCGCCGGTACGGGCCGCGACCGCCTCGGCGATCCGGGCCTCCAGCTCGTCGAGCCGCGCGTAGGCGGGGCCCAGCCGCTGGTGGTGCAGCCGGGAGAAGTTCTCCACCTCCACCCGGAAGGTCTCCACCGCGATCTCGAACTCGATCAGCGCCAGTTCCGCCGTGCGGACGGCCTGCTCCAGGCGCTGCGTGCCCGGCTCTTCGGCGTGCTGGGTCTCGGCTTCCGGATTCGTCACCCGACCAGCGTACGGTTTCCCCACCACCTCGGGGGCACCACGATCCCCCCGGGCCCGCACGTTCCGGCCCGCCCCAAGGCCCGGCCCCGGCCCCACGCGACCCTTGTCACAGCATCCGGTGTCACAGCATCCGGCACGGGAGCCGGGGCACCCGCGTCACACGCCCTGCTCCGCCGCCACCCTGCCGCTCCGCACCGCCGCCACCAGCTCCGCGTGATCCGCTTCCGTCCGGTCCGCGTACGTCACCGCGAACGCGGCGACCGCCTCGTCCAGTTCGGCCGATTTGCCGCAGTAGGCCGCTATCAGCCGGGGGTCCGCGCTGTGCGCGTGGGCGCGCGCGAGCAGCGCGCCCGTCATCCGCCCGTAGTCGTCGAGCTCGGCGGGGGCCAGGGCTGCCGGGTCGACGCTCCCCTTGCGGTTGCGGAACTGCCGTACCTGGTACGGCCTGCCCTCGACCGTCGCCCAGCCGAGCAGCACATCGCTGACCACCTGCATCCGCTTCTGCCCCAGCACCACACGGCGCCCCTCGTGCCCCGCCGGTGCGGGGGCGAACCCGGCCTTCTCCGCGTACGGCAGCAGCACCGAGGGCCTCGCCTCCTTCACCTGGAGCACGAGCGGCTCGCCCCGGTGATCGAGCAGCAGCACCACGTACGAGCGCAGCCCCACGCTCCCCGTGCCCACCACGCGGAACGCGACGTCCTGCACCTCGTACCGCGCGAGCAGCGGAAGCAGCTCCTCCGGCAGCGTCCCCAGGTACTCCCCCAGCGCCAGGGCGACCGCCACCGCCTCCCCGTCCGGCACCCGCCTGAGCACGGGCGGCGCGTCCACGAACCGCCGGCCGCCGCCCTCGGTCTTCTCTGTCGCCTTCGCGGCGAACCGCGCGCTCGTGTTCCGCCGGGCCTTCGCCGCGACCCGCTCCAGCGTGCCCAGCAGCGCGCGGGCGTCGGCGTGCGCGACGAGCTCCTCGTCGGCGATGGCGTTCCACGCGTCCGCCGCGGGGAGCCCGGCCAGCAGCCGCATCGTGTGCCGGTACGCGCCCACGGCGTCCCGCGCGGCCGTCCGGCAGGTGTCCTCGCCGGCGCCCGCCTCCCGCCCGGCCAGCACCAGGGAGACGGCGAGCCGCTTCACGTCCCACTCCCACGGCCCGTGCAGGGTCTCGTCGAAGTCGTTGACGTCGATGATCAGTTCACCGCGCGCGTCGCCGTAGAGGCCGAAGTTGGCGGCGTGCGCGTCCCCGCATATCTGCGCGCCGACCCCGGTCACGGCCGTGCGCGTCAGGTCGTACCCCATCAGCCCCGCGGTGCCGCGCAGGAACGCGAAAGGGGAGGCGGCCATCCGCCCGGCCCGTATCGGCGTCAGCTCCGGCAGCCGCCCGGCGTTCGTCGCCTCGACCGTCTCGACGGCCCCCGGGCGCCCCGCGTCGGCGGCCCACTCGGCGTGCTCCGAGCGCGGCACCCGCGCCCGCAGCGCCTTGCCGGCGGCCTTCGGCGAACCGGACCCTCCTCCGGTCCGGGCCGACCGTGCGAATCCCGGTACGTACGGCAGTCGCGACACAGCGCGCCACCTCCCCCTTCACGCCCGCAGACTTCCCGCCCGCAGAACTTCACGCCTGCAGGCTTCCCGCCCGCAGAAGAAGCCCGACTCCCCGGAAACTACCGCCTCCCACTGACAACGGGCTCAGCGGAAGGCGTCGGGACAGGAGCCGCCGTCCTGGAGGTGCTGCTCCGCCCACCGGCCCAGTTCCTTGAGCGCGGGCTCCAGCGCCGCGCCCGCCTCGGTCAGCCGGTACGCGACGCGCAGCGGGGGGCCGGTGTGCACCTCCCGTACGACCAGTCCGGCCGCGGCGAGCTGGGTGAGCCGGTCCGACAGCATGCGCTCGCTGATCCCCGGGATCGCCCGCCGCAGGTCGGCGAAGTGCACCGGCCCCTGCATCAGCGTGGCCACGATGAGCCCCGTCCAGCGCTTCCCGAACAGCTCGAAGACCCGCGTCATGCCCTCGCCGACACGCTTGCACGCCTGTACTCCACCGTCCGCCATGCCTCCAGGGTACTGCCCCTTTCTCTGCCCCTATAGAAAAGTAAGCTGCTGTGCTATTAATAGTTGCGTACGGAACTACACCCCGTAGCCCGGCGCCCGGCGCTACGCCCGTCATCAGGAGAACCCCATGGCCACGCTGCTGCACCTCGACTCCTCCGCCGCCCCGCAGGGCTCCGCCTCCCGCGAGGTCACCGCCGCCTTCCGCAAGGCGTGGGAGGAGCAGCACCCCGACGGCACGGTGATCTACCGCGACCTCGCCGCCGACCCGCTGCCGCACATCACCCCCGCGGGCATCGCCGCCGCCTTCGTCGCACCGGAGGACCGCACGGACGAGCTGAAGGCCGCCGGCGCGCTGCGCGAGGAACTCGCCGCGGAGCTGGAGCGCGCGGACGCGGTGCTGATCGGCGCCCCCATGTACAACTTCTCGATCCCCTCCAGCCTCAAGGCATGGCTGGACCAGGTGATCATCATGGGCCGCACGGCCGGTGTCGAGAAGCCCTCCGCCGCCGGTACCCCGGTGACCGTCGTCGCCTCGCGCGGCGGCTCCTACGCGCCGGGAACGCCCCGCGAGGACTCCGAGTTCGTGACGACCTACCTGGAGAAGGTCCTGAACGGCATGCTCGGTCTGGAGGTCGACTTCATCGTCCAGGAGCTGACCCTGGCCCACTCGGTGCCCGCCATGGCCGCCCTGACCGACAAGTCGGACGCCTCCCGCACCCAGGCCCACGAGGACGCCACCGCCAAGGGCAAGACCCTGGCCGCACGCTTCACCGCCTGACAGCCCGACAGCGGCCCGTCGGCATCCCGGCGACGGCCACCTGACAACATCTGGCCGAAATCGACCGTTCGCCGCGTCCTGCCTGGTCACCCGTGACCGGGCAGGCGGATTCCCACCCCACCGGCCCAATCTTTAGCCGAATCAAGGCTTTTAGCTAAGCCTAAAGGTGGCATTCTTTCTCTCAGGAGCCGCCCGGCGGACTCGGTCGTCCACAAGCACACACGACTCTTGGGGGGTAGCCATGGCCTGGCGCCACGGTACGGAGCGGAGCCACTCGGCGGATTTAGCAGGTGCCCGGGTGGCGCGCCACGCAACGGCCTCCCTTGCCGGGCTCGTCGCGGAACGGGGCATGTCCCGCAAGGAGTTGGCCGACCGCATGGGAGTCTCCCCCGGCAGAGTCAGCCAAATACTCTCGGGTGACGAGAATCTGACGCTGCGTTCGCTCGCGGCAGTCGCCGACGCCCTCGACGTGTGTGTGGAGGTCTCGTTCCGCGAACCGCCCACGGCCGAATGCAGAGAGCCCATGGAGGCCATGGAGACCCGGCCGTTAGCTCCGACCCACCATTGAGGCGCTCAACTCGCGCCGCAGCGCGAGGATCACCCTGTCGTCACTGCGCTTGCCGTGCGCGTGGGCCAGGTCGAGCAGATACGCACAGAGGTGCTCGGCCTCGCCGAACGCCCGTCGCGCCTGCCGTATCTCGTCACGCGTGCGCTCCCGCACCTGCTGATCGCACAGCTTCTCGATCTTCTGCTCAAGGGTGATCCACTTCTGCGCCGCGGCCCGCACCTCGCGGTGGCGCTCGTCGATCCTCTTCTTCAGATCGGCGCGGGTCCTGCCCGTACGTCCCGGGGTGTCGACCCGCGCGAGCAGATGCCGCCTGACACGGTCGGCGAAGACGTCGAGGTCCCAGCCGTCGGGGAAGCCGGTCGCCATCGCGTGACACCACTCGGCGCGATCCGTCCGCAGCCGCATCGCCAGGCTGTTGAGCAGCAGGGAGTCCCCCAGGGTCACGATGGCCATCAGGGGATGCTCACCGGATTCGCCCGCCTTGCGCTTGGGCATCAGCCCCAGCCCGGCGACGGCGCCCACCGCGGCCGGCGGCACGCTCGACGCGTGCGGCAGCAGCAGCCCGCTCGCCAGCGCCGCCATCGCGGCCGTCCAGAGCACCACGGCCACCGCCGCCGCGGCCGACCGGAACGTACCGAGCAGACGCCCGTCCTCACGGAAGCGCCAGACCAGACACACCCAGGTCACCGGCGCGCAGACGCCGGCGGGCAACACCCACTCCGACAGCACGGACGACTGGTCCCAGGCCACAGCGTCCCCCATTCCGGTTGCAGACGAGGCTCCCCACGACACCGGACTCGACGCCCTTCACACAGAGCCCCAGCGTGACTACGGAATGATGTTCCCACTCCGGCCACTACCGTGTGCAGCGATTCCGGCCAAGACTTCGCGTCCCGGGCTGCAAATCTCGCCATGGACCGACCAGAAGTCGACCAGCATCCGGACAAAGCGAAACGGACCCCTCCGAGTGATGTACATCACTTCGAAGAGGTCCGTCTCGACTGGTGCGCGAGGGGGGAGTTGAACCCCCACGCCCTTTCGGGCACTGGAACCTGAATCCAGCGCGTCTGCCTATTCCGCCACCCGCGCATGGGTGTTGTCCTCAGTCTTCCCGCAACCTCTCCGGACTCGTCCGTCCGGGTCTTGTGCGGTTCGCCTTCCGACATCGAGAACATTAGCACGGTGTGGCGGGTGCCTTCACACCCGTTGCTGGTGGACGGGCCGGGACGGACGGGGCGGGCCCCGGAGGGACCCCGGGAGCGACCTCGTGGACGGCGCCGCGGGGAGGGCCGTACAGAGGAAGCGCACCCACGGGACCGGCGGGTCCGCCAGGCACCCCACCGGTTGCGGGACACTGGCTCGCAACCGCCTCTACGATCCCTAGTGAAGGCGGTGCGGTACGAAGGCGAAGGCGACACTCGTCACTCCTGCCGCCGAAGGGGAACCAGCCGTTTTCCCGACGCGTGGATACGATCAGTAAGCAGTATCAGGAACGACATCGAGCATCAGGAACGTCACTGAGGGAAGGAGGTGCCCCGTGGGAGTACTGAAGCGCTTCGAGCAGCGACTCGAGGGTCTCGTGAACGGCACCTTCGCCAAGGTGTTCAAGTCCGAGGTGCAGCCGGTCGAGATCGCGGGCGCGCTCCAGCGTGAGTGCGACAACAACGCCACCATCTGGAACCGCGACCGCACCGTCGTCCCCAACGACTTCATCGTGGAGCTGAGCGCTCCGGACTTCGAACGGCTCAGCCCGTACTCCGGCCAGCTCGGCGACGAGCTCTCCGGCATGGTCCGCGACTACGCCAAGCAGCAGCGGTACACCTTCATGGGGACCATCAAGGTCCACCTGGAAAAGGCCGACGACCTCGACACCGGGCTGTACCGGGTGCGCAGCCGCACCCTCGCGGCCAGCGAGTCGCAGGAACCGCAGGTACAGCGCCAGGCCGCACCCCGTCCCGGCGGCGGCCCGGTCACCCAGGGTGCGGGCCACCCGGCACCGCCCGCGGGCCTGCCGCCCATGCCCGCGTCCCCGCCGCCCGGCGGCGGGCGCCCCGCGGCGCGCCCCGGCCCCTCCGCCGGAGCCGTGCCCGGTGCGCAGACCCGGCGCTGGATCGAGATCAACGGCACGCGGCACCAGATCTCACGCCCCACCCTCGTGCTGGGCCGCAGCACCGAAGCGGACGTACGGATCGACGACCCCGGCGTCTCCCGCCGGCACTGCGAGATCCGGGTCGGCACCCCCGCGACCATTCAGGACCTGGGGTCGACCAACGGCATCGTGGTGGACGGACAGCACACCACGCGCGCTACGCTCCGCGACGGCTCGCGCATCGTCGTGGGCAGCACCACCATCGTTTATCGGCAAGCCGAAGGGTGAAGCGGGGGCAATGTCAGAGCTGACCCTCACGGTCATGCGGTTGGGTTTCCTCGCCGTCTTGTGGCTGTTCGTCATCGTGGCCGTCCAGGTCATCCGCAGCGATCTCTTCGGCACGCGGGTGACCCAGCGCGGCTCCCGCCGTGGCGGCGGCGACCGCCAGACCCAGCGCGCGCAGACGCAGACCGCGCCGCCACCGCAGCGCCAGCAGCAGGCCGGCGGTGGCCGCCGTGCCGACCGCGGCCGCCGCGGCGCGCCCACCAAGCTCGTGGTCTCCGAAGGCTCCCTCACCGGCACCACGGTGGCCCTCCAGGGCCAGACCATCTCCCTCGGCCGCGCCCACGACTCCACGATCGTGCTGGACGACGACTACGCCTCCAGCAGGCATGCCAGGATCTATCCGGACCGCGACGGCCAGTGGATCGTCGAGGACCTCGGTTCGACCAACGGCACCTATCTCGACCGGACCAGGCTGACCACCCCGACCCCGATCCCGCTCGGCGCGCCGATCCGTATCGGCAAGACCGTCATCGAGCTGCGGAAGTAGTAGGACCATGACGACCGGAGGGTGGGCAGCGTGTCTGGGAAGGGGCTGTACCCGGAGCCGACGGGCGAGGTGCGCATGAGTCTTTCACTGCGTTTCGCCGCCGGATCGCACAAGGGCATGATCCGGGAGGGCAACGAGGACTCCGGTTACGCCGGCCCCCGCCTGCTCGCCATCGCCGACGGCATGGGCGGCCAGGCCGCGGGCGAGGTGGCCTCCTCCGAGGTGATCTCCACCCTGGTGGAGCTCGACGACGACGTCCCGGGCTCCGACATCCTCACGTCCCTCGGCACCGCCGTGCAGCGCGCCAACGACCAGCTCCGCGCCATGGTCGAGGAGGACCCCCAGCTGGAGGGCATGGGCACCACGCTCACCGCCCTGCTGTGGACCGGTCAGCGGCTCGGGCTCGTGCACGTCGGCGACTCGCGCGCGTACCTGCTGCGCGACGGCGTGCTCACCCAGATCACCCAGGACCACACCTGGGTGCAGCGCCTCGTCGACGAGGGCCGGATCACCGAGGAAGAGGCCACCACCCACCCGCAGCGCTCCCTGCTGATGCGCGCGCTGGGCAGCGGCGACCACGTCGAGCCCGACCTCTCCATCCGGGAGGTCCGGGTCGGCGACCGCTACCTCATCTGCTCCGACGGTCTGTCCGGCGTCGTCAGCCACCAGACGATGGAGGAGACCCTCGCCAGCTACCAGGGCCCCCACGAGACGATCCAGGAGCTGATCGAGCTCGCGCTGCGCGGCGGCGGTCCCGACAACATCACCTGCATCGTCGCGGACGTCCTCGACGTCGACGGCGGCGACACCCTGGCGGTCCAGCTCAACGACACCCCGGTGATCGTCGGCGCGGTCGCCGAGAACCAGCTCCAGGCGGGCGACGACGGCGCCCTGCACACCCCGGCCGGGCGGGCCGCCGAGCACGCCCGCGCCAACCGGCCCGTACCGCCGCAGCCCGGCGGCGGCTTCGGCCCGCCCGGCAGCGGCGAGCCGGGCATGAGCGGGGCGCCGGACGGCTCGTTCGGCGCCTTCATGGACGAGGAGTACGTCAAGCCCGTCCGCCGCGGCCGGTGGATCAAGCGGTCCCTGATCGTGGCCGTGGTGCTCGGCGTCGTCGCCGGAGGCCTCTACGGCGGCTACAACTGGACCCAGACGCAGTACTTCGTGGCCGCCAAGGACAACGACCACGTCGCCCTCTACCAGGGCATCAACCAGGACCTCGCCTGGGTCAGCCTCAGCAAGCTGTACCAGGACCACCCCGAGATCGAACTCAAGTACCTCCCGGTCGACCAGCGCGGGCGCGTGCAGGACACCATCGCGCTCGACAGCAAGGACAAGGCGGTCCAGAAGATCAAGGACCTGGGGCTGCTCGCCGGTGCCTGCAAGAAGGAGGACGAGCGGCACAAGGCGGAGCAGCAGGCCAAGGAGAAGCAGAGCGGCGAGCGGGCCGGCGGCGCCCTGGGCGACAGCAAGGAACCCAAGCCGAACGCCTCCGCCCAGGCCACTCCCACGACGCCCGCCCCGGGCCCCACCCTCAGCGAGGAAGAGCAGAAGTTGGTCCCGCAGTGCAGCACTCCGTGAAGCCGTAGGGGGCCAGCAACTCATGTCAGCCATGTCCAGTACCACCATGACGACCACCATCAGCACGGTGGGCCCGCCCAGCCGGCGCAACACCGAACTGGCGCTGCTCGCCTTCGCGGTGATCATCCCGTGCTTCGCCTATGCCAACGTGGGCCTCGCCCTCAGCGGTGAGATGCCCTCGGGCATGCTGGGCTACGGCATCGGCCTCGGCCTGCTCGCGGGCGTCGGCCACGTCGTCATCCGCAAGTTCGCCAAGTACGCGGACCCGCTGCTGCTGCCGATGGCGACGCTGCTCAACGGTCTCGGCCTGGTCCTCATCTGGCGGCTCGACCAGTCGGAGCGGCTGGCGAACCTCGCCAAGAACCAGGGCTTCAAGTACGTCGCGTCGGCGCCCAACCAGCTGATGTACTCCGCCATCGGCATCGGGCTGTTCTGCGCCGTCGTGGTCTTCCTCAAGGACCACCGCATCCTCCAGCGCTACACGTACATCTCCATGGCCGTCGCGCTGGCCCTGCTGATCGCCCCGGTCTTCTTCCCGGCGAAGTTCGGCGCGCGGATCTGGATCACCCTCCCGGGTCTGGGCTCGATCCAGCCCGGTGAGTTCGCGAAGATCATCCTGGCGATCTTCTTCGCGGGCTACCTGATGGTGAAGCGCGACGCCCTGGCCCTGGCCAGCCGCCGCTTCATGGGGATGTACCTGCCGCGCGGCCGCGACCTCGGCCCCATCCTGGCCGTCTGGGCGTTCAGCATCCTCATCCTGGTCTTCGAGACCGACCTCGGTACCTCGCTGCTGTTCTTCGGCATGTTCGTCGTGATGCTCTACGTCGCGACCGAGCGCACCAGCTGGATCGTCTTCGGCCTGCTGATGTCCGCGGCCGGTGCCGTCGGGGTCGCCTCCTTCGAGGCGCACGTCCAGGCCCGTGTGAACGCCTGGCTGGACCCGTTCGGCGGCTGGGGCAAGTCCGCGGCCAGCGAGCAGATCTCCCAGGCGCTGATGGCCTTCGGCTCCGGCGGGGTCTTCGGCTCGGGCTGGGGCCAGGGCTATTCGGACCTCATCGGCTTCGCCGCCAACTCCGACTTCATCCTCGGCACCGTCGGCGAGGAGCTCGGGCTGGCCGGCACCATGGGCATCCTGATGATCTACGCGGTCATCGTGGAGCGCGGCGTGCGCACCGCCCTCGCCGCCCGTGACCCCTTCGGCAAGCTGCTCGCGTGCGGTCTGTCGGCCGCCTTCGGCATCCAGGTCTTCGTCGTGGCGGGCGGCGTCATGGGCCTGATCCCGCTGACCGGTATGACCATGCCGTTCATGGCCGCCGGTGGCTCCTCCGTCATCGCCAACTGGGCCCTGATCGCCATCCTCATCAAGATCAGCGACACCGCGCGGCGCCCCGCCCCGGCGCCCGCCCCCTCCACTGACGCCGAGATGACCCAGGTGGTCCGACCGTGAACAAGCCCGTACGCCGGATCGCGATCTTCTGCGGTCTGCTGGTGCTGGCCCTGCTGCTGCGCGACAACTGGCTGCAGTTCGTCCAGGCGGACTCGCTGAAGACCAACAAGCACAACCACCGGGTCGCCATCGCCCGCTACAGCCAGCCGCGCGGCGACATCATCGTCGACAACAAGGCGATCACGGGCTCGCTGGAGACCAACGGCATCGACTACAAGTTCAAGCGCACCTACACGAACGGCGAGATGTGGGCGCCGGTCACCGGCTACACCTCGCAGGTCTTCGACGCCTCGCAGCTGGAGAAGCTCTACGACAAGGTCCTCACGGGCGACGACGACAAGCTGTTCTTCAACCGCACCGTCGACATGTTCACCGGCAAGACCCAGAAGGGCGGTGACGTGATCACCACCCTGAACTCCAAGGCCCAGGAGGCCGCCTTCAAGGGCCTGGGCGACAAGCGCGGCGCCGTCGCGGCCCTGGACCCGCGTACGGGCAAGATCCTGGCGCTGGCGTCCACCCCGTCGTACGACCCGTCGAAGATCGCGGGTGCCAACGACAGCGCCGCGTGGACCGCGCTGGAGAAGGACAAGAACCAGCCGATGCTCAACCGGGCGCTGCGGGCCACCTACCCGCCCGGTTCCACGTTCAAGGTCGTCACCGCGGCCGCGGCGCTGGAGAACGGGCTGTACAGCGACCCGGACCAGAAGACCGACTCGCCGAAGAAGTACATCCTGCCGGACACCGTCCTCCCGCTGAACAACGAGGGCGACATCCCCTGCGAGAACGCCACCATGCGGGTCGCCCTGCAGGTCTCCTGCAACACCGTCTTCGGCAAGATGAGCGCCGACCTCGGCAACGACAAGATGCGCAAGCAGGCGGAGAAGTTCGGCTTCAACAAAGAGGTCCTCACGCCGGTCCGCGCCGAGAAGAGCGTCTACCCCGAGGACAACCGGCCGCAGAACGCCATGGACGGCATCGGCCAGGCGTCCAACCGCGCCACCCCGCTCCAGATGGCCATGGTCGTCTCCGCGATCGCCAACAACGGCAAGCTGATGGAGCCGTACATGGTCGACAAGGTGCGTGCGCCCAACCTCAACGTGATCGAGACGCACCAGCCCAAGCAGATGAGCCAGCCGGTCTCCGCGGGGACCGCGCAGAAGCTGCAGTCGATGATGGAGACGGTCGTCCAGAAGGGCACCGGCAAGAACGCCCAGATCGACACCCCCGGTGTGACGGTCGGCGGCAAGACCGGTACCGCCCAGCACGGCGTGGACAACAGCGGCAACCCCTACGCCTGGTTCATCTCCTACGCGAAGACCGACAACGGTTCGCCGGTCGCCGTCGCCGTCGTGATCGAGGGCGACAACGAGACCGCGCGGGACGACATCGCCGGTGGCGCGCTCGCCGCGCCGATCGCGAAGAACGTCATGGAGGCGGTGCTCAGCACGTCGAAGTGATGCCGCTCACCCTTCCGCCCGCGCGCCGTGGGTGACGGTACCGGTCGTGTATCAGGTGACGGTGGCGCCCGGAAGGCGCGCAACCCGCCGGGTACGGTATGCCCGGACAGCACACCGCCGGACCCACGCCGGTGCGGTCAGGAAAACGGAAGGGCTGGAGCTATGGAAGAGCCGCGTCGCCTCGGCGGCCGGTACGAGCTGGGCTCGGTGCTCGGTCGCGGTGGCATGGCAGAGGTGTACCTCGCGCACGACACCCGGCTCGGTCGCACCGTCGCCGTGAAGACGCTGCGGGTGGATCTCGCCCGCGACCCGTCCTTCCAGGCCCGGTTCCGCCGGGAGGCCCAGTCCGCGGCCTCGCTCAACCACCCGTCGATCGTCGCCGTCTACGACACCGGCGAGGACTACGTGGACGGGGTCTCGATCCCGTACATCGTCATGGAGTACGTGGACGGGTCCACGCTGCGCGAGCTGCTGCACTCCGGCCGGAAGCTGCTGCCCGAGCGGTCGCTGGAGATGACCATCGGCGTGCTCCAGGCGCTGGAGTACTCGCACCGGGCCGGCATCGTCCACCGTGACATCAAGCCCGCCAACGTCATGCTGACGCGCACCGGCCAGGTCAAGGTCATGGACTTCGGCATCGCCCGCGCCATGGGCGACTCCGGCATGACGATGACCCAGACCGCGGCCGTCATCGGCACCGCCCAGTACCTCTCCCCGGAGCAGGCCAAGGGCGAGCAGGTCGACGCCCGCTCGGACCTCTACTCCACGGGCTGCCTGCTGTACGAGCTGCTGACCGTACGGCCGCCCTTCGTGGGCGACTCCCCGGTGGCCGTGGCCTACCAGCACGTACGGGAAGAGCCCAACCCGCCGAGCACGTTCGACCCCGAGATCACGCCCGAGATGGACGCGATCGTCCTCAAGGCCCTGGTCAAGGATCCGGACTACCGCTACCAGTCGGCCGACGAGATGCGGGCCGACATCGAGGCGGCCCTGGAGGGCCAGCCGGTGGCCGCCGTGGCGGCCGCCGCGTACGGCACCACGGGCTACGGCGAGGACCAGCCGACGACCATGCTCCGCTCGCAGGAGCACGGCGCGGGACAGACGTCCATGCTGCCGCCGGTGCGCGAGGACGACGGCGGTTACGGCGGCTACGACGACGGCAACGGCCGCAGGCGCGGCGGGGGCGGCAAGAAGAGCAGCCTCTCCACGATCCTGCTGATCGTCGCGGGCATCCTGGTGCTCGTCGGCGCGATCTTCATCGGCAAGTCGCTGTTCGGCGGGAACTCCAA
Organism: Streptomyces sp. NPDC002537; assembly: GCF_053594975.1. Classification (NCBI taxonomy): domain Bacteria; kingdom Bacillati; phylum Actinomycetota; class Actinomycetes; order Kitasatosporales; family Streptomycetaceae; genus Streptomyces; species Streptomyces sp. NPDC002537. The sequence goes on along the minus strand of NZ_JBSFWT010000007.1, from coordinate 43,764 downwards.
CAGCTCCCAGGTGAACGTGCCGAACCTGGTCGGGCAGACGCTCAAGGACGCCGAGCAGCAGGGCGTGAACGGCGACTTCAAGGTCGTCCAGAGCGGCAGCAAGCCCTGTGACCAGGACAAGGGCAAGATCTGCGATCAGGACCCCAAGGACGGCGGCAAGATCGACCGTGGTGGCACGGTCAAGGTGACCGTCTCCTCGGGCGCCGAGCAGATCGAGGTCCCGGACGTCACCGAGAAGCAGCAGGACAAGGCGCGGCAGATCCTCGAGGACAAGGGCTTCGTCGTCGAGGTGAAGACGGCGCCGGCCACCGACAGCGCCACCCCGGGCACCGTCCTCGACCAGGACCCCAAGGGCCTCAGCAAGGCCGACAAGGGCTCCAAGGTCACGCTGACGGTCGTCGAGGCACAGGCGAACAAGCAGGTGCCGGTCGTCGTCGGGGTGCCCTTCGACTCCGCGAACAAGCAGCTGACCGACCTCGGCTTCGTCGTGAAGAAGACCGAGGAGGAGAACGACCAGCCGGCGGGCACCGTCATCCGGCAGAGCCCCGACGGCAACACCATCGTCAAGCAGGGCTCGACGGTGACCCTGACGGTCGCCAAGGCCAAGGCGAACCAGAAGGTGACCGTCCCGGCGCTGACCAGCCAGAAGCTGAAGGACGCCAGGAAGGCGCTGACGGACGCGGGTCTGCAGGTCGGCAATGTCCTGGGCCCGCAGGACGCCAACGCCATCGTGTTCCTGACCGACCCGGCCGCCGGTTCCCAGGTCGACAAGAACACCCCGGTCAACCTGACGACGACGCAGGGGCTCCCGGGCGGCACGACCGGTGACGGCAACCCCGGCGGCGGGGACCAGGGCGGTGACACCGGCTTCATCGGTGGGCTGCCGGGCGGCCGCAGGCACTGACCTTCTGGCCTTCTGCCGAAGTTTCGTTTCAAACGTGAGGGGCGGGCCGGATTTTTCCGGCCCGCCCCTCACGTTCGGCTACTTGCGCAGCTCCGGCGGGGGCGTGCGCTTGCTGTCGACCTTCTCCTCGCGGTCCAGTTCCGCCCACACGATGTAGCGGTAGTCCGAGGTGTAGACGGGCGTGCAGGTCGTGAGGGTCAGATAGCGGCCCGGCCGCGTCTTGCCGGACTCCTTGGGGACCGGGTCGAGGACGTCCACGTTGTACTTCGAGGTCTGCTTGAGCTCGGCGAAGACCTTGTAGACGTACCAGACGTCGCGCGTCTCGAAGACGACGGTGTCCCCGGTGCTGATCTTGTCGATGTTGTGGAACTTCGCGCCGTGTCCGTCCCGGTGCGCGGCCAGGGTGAAGTTGCCCTGCTTGTCCCAGGGCAACGCGGACTTCACGGGGTCGCGGTAGAAGCCGGCGACGCCCTCGTTGAGGATGTCGGTGCCGGTGCCCTTCTTGACGAGCACCTCGCCGTTCTTCATCGACGGCACGTGCAGGAAGCCGATGCCGTCCTTAGTGTCCAGCGCGCCGGGGCCGCCGGGGCCGCTCTTCGCCCAGTTGTCGCGCACGTGGTTGCCCTGCCGCTTCGCCTCGCGGTCGGCGAGGACGTTCGTCCACCACAGGGAGTAGACGACGAACAGGGCCATCAGCACGCCCGCCGTGATCAGCAGCTCGCCGATCACTCCGACGGTGGCCGCGATCCGCCGCCGCCCGGGGGCCGGCCGCTGTGGCTCGTCGCCGTCGATCCGTGCCACCGCGTCGTACCCCGCTTCGCTCTGCTGTGTCTTCGACTCGTTCACTCGACGAGGGCGTCCGGCTTGCCCTTGCTCCGGGGCCGCTCCTCGACCATCTTGCCCCAGACGATCAAGCGGTACGTACTGGTGAACTCCGGGGTGCAGGTCGTGAGCGTGATGTAGCGGCCGGGCCCGGTGAAGCCCGAGCCCTTCGGCACAGGGGCGATGACCGTGACGTTCTCCGGGGACGTCTGGTCGAGCCGGGTCGTCATCTCATAGGTGTAGAAGGCGCTCCGCGTCTCCACGACGATCTTGTCGCCGGGCTTCAGGCGGTTGACGTAGCGGAACGGTTCGCCATGGGTGTTGCGGTGCCCCGCCAGCGCGAAGTTCCCCTGCTTGTCCCAGGGCATCGCGGACTTCAGCGCCCCCTCGCCGTAGTGGCCGACCATGCCGCGGTCCAGGACCTGGTGCTTGCCGGTGCCCTCGGCGATCGGGGCCTTCACGTCCAGCGCGGGGATGTAGATGATCGCGAAGCCCTCGCCGGGCGAGAACGCGCCCGCGTCCCGGTCGACGCCCGCGCCCTTGTCCCAGCTCTTCCGGAGGTGATTGGCGGCACCGCCCGCCTGCTGATGGGCGATCACATTGGTCCACCACAGCTGGTAGGCGACGAACAGCAGCAGCAGCACACCGGTGGTGATGAACAGCTCGCCCAGCAGACGGCACACGACGACGCCGAAGCCGTCCCTGGGCCTTCCTGCCGCCCGGTGGGCCCGCCGGGCCCTGTGCACCCCGTGGGCGGCCCTACGGGCTGCCTTGCGCCGCTCGGCACGCCCGCCCCCGGCCCCGGCCTCCTGCCGCTGGGCCGGGATCTCCACCCTGCGCAGTTGCATGGTCGCCCGGTCCTCGGGCGGCAGCGGCTGCGAGACGGCCCGAGAGGGCCGCTCGGGCCGGAGGGTGGTCACGCCCCGGCCTTGCCCACCACCGGCGCGAGCCCCGCCGAACGCTCCACCGCGCCCACGTCGCCACAGGTCTCCAGCCAGTTGGCCAGCATCCGGTGGCCCCACTCGGTGAGCACCGACTCGGGATGGAACTGGACGCCCTCGACGGGCAGGTCGCGGTGGCGCAGGCCCATCGCGATGCCCGACTCCGTCCAGGCCGTCATCTCCAGCTCCACGGGCCAGTTCTCGCGCTCGACGGCCAGCGAGTGGTAGCGGGTGGCCGTGAAGGGCGACGGGAGGCCCTGGAAGACACCGCTGCCCTCGTGGGTCACCAGGGAGGTCTTGCCGTGCAGCAGCTCGGGCGCCCGGCCGACGACACCGCCGTACGCCACGGCCATCGACTGCATCCCCAGGCAGACCCCGAAGACCGGCACCCCCGTCGCGGCGCAGTGCCGCACCATGTCGATGCAGACGCCCGCCTGTTCGGGCGCGCCCGGACCCGGCGACAGGAGCACTCCGTCGAATCCGTCCTGGGCGTGGCTCAGCTCGACCTCGTCGTTGCGCAGCACCTCGCACTCGGCACCGAGCTGGTAGAGGTACTGGACGAGGTTGAAGACGAAGCTGTCGTAGTTGTCCACGACGAGGATGCGCGCACTCACCGGTTGACCGCCATTCCGTTGTCGACCGTCACATCGTTGAACGGCAGCAGCGGTTCCGCCCAGGGGAAGACGTACTGGAAGAGCACGTAGACGATCGCCAGCACGAGCAGCAGCGAGATCAGCGCCCGCACCCATGCGTTGCCGGGCAGATGCCGCCAGATCCAGCCGTACATGCCGTCCCCATTTGCCGATGACGTAGTAGTCGGTTAGCGATTTTCAGCACCAGACTAAGGGGAGCGGAGGGGGCCGGTGGGTCAGCTGAGCAAAGCCTTGGGCTTACCCTCCGCGACCGGGGCCGTGGCGTCCAGATGTGCCCAGACGATCAGCCGGTGGCTGTGGCCCCACTCCGGTTCGCAGGTGGTGAGGGTGAGATAGCGGCCGGGCTCCCGGTAGCCGGACTCGGCGGGCACGGGGTCGATGACGCCGGTGTCGTCGGGGCGGGTGCGATAAGGAGCGCCGTCCACGCGGTAGGTGAACCACGTCGTCCCGTCGGTCAGCACCACCGCGTCCCCGGCGCGCAGTTCGGGGAGGTCCTTGAAGGGGTCGCCGTACGTCCTGCGGTGGCCCGCGACCGCGAAGTTGCCGGTCTCGCCCGGCCGCGCGGTCCGGTCGTAGTGCCCGAGGCCCCGCTTCAGCACCTCGGTCCCGGTGCCCTGGAGCACGGGCTTGGCCCAGCCGGAGCCCAGGCGCGGGATGTACATGACGGCGAAGGAGTCGCCGGGTGTGTAGCGCGGCTTCTGCGGAACCGTTCCGGCACGCGCTCCCGGGCCGGGTGCCGCGGCCCGGGGGGCCGCTGTCGCGCCGCCCTGTCCCGTGCCGACAGCGGCGTCGGCGCCCTGTCCCGCCGGCCGCTGGGGTACGGCGGCGCCCGCCCACCTCTCGTGGAGGCGGTTCATCTCGCTGTCCATCGCGCTGTCCGCGCGCACGCCGGTCCAGTAGAGGACATAGACCACCAGCAGGACGATCAGGGTGCCGATGGTGACGCACAGTTCGCTGAGTGTCCGGACGACGGCCCTCGCTCCCACCGGCCGACCCCCTCCCGGGTTACCCCATGGGCTTGGCGTAGTGCAGATCCACTGTGCCCGAGTAGCCGGGCAGAGTCACCGCGTCGTGCTGGTCGACTTTCCAGCCAAGTCCGTACGCGGTCACGTACTGGAGGTAGTTCTGGATCGCTGGGGAACCGTCCAGGGCCTTGCGCAGCGCGCCGCGGTCGCCGACGGCAGTCACCTTGTACGGCGGGGAGTAGACGCGGCCCTGGAGGATGAGGGTGTTGCCGACGCAGCGGACGGCGCTGGTGGAGATCAGCCGCTGGTCCATGACCTGGATGCCCTTGGCGCCGCCCTGCCACAGGGCGTTGACGACGGCCTGGAGGTCCTGCTGATGGATCACCAGGTCGTTCGGCTGCGGGTCGGGCACGCCGGGAATCCGGGGGGTGGCGTTGGGCGGGGCGTCGGTGAGGGTGACGGTGAGACCGGCGCCGTCGATCTTCTGGGTGCCCGCGTCCGCCTCCAGCCCGGCGAGCTTCCGGTTCTCCGCCGCGCTGTTGCCGTTGTCGCGCCGGGCGAGGGCGTCGACCTGGGAGCGCATGCCCGCCGCGCTCTCGTCGAGGTCGGCGTTCTTCCGGCTGCGCTCCTGAATGAGGTCCGACAGCCGCAGCATCGAGTCGTCGGTGCGGATGTTGGTGCCCTGCGCGGTGTTGAAACTGGTCCAGAAGATGAGGCCCGCGAGCGCGAAGACCCCGCCGGTCAGCAGCCGGACCGGCCGGAATCGCCGGGAAGGCGTGCTGGTGGAGTCCGCAGAATTGCTCAACGTACCCTTATCCTCTCCGACGCCGCGGAAGCACTACGCTAACGGACGCCCGAGGGAAGGTGGCGTTCCCGGCGCTTCCCGACTCGGCGGACAGCCCTTTGTATCCCCAGCGCGGTCACGCAGCGCATCGACAGGAGAGTTCCTCGTGCCGAAGTCACGGATCCGCAAGAAGGACGACTTCACGCCGCCGCCGGCGAAGCAGCAACAGAACATCAAGCTGAGCAGCGGCCGCGGCTGGGTCGCACCCCTGATGCTGGCGATGTTCCTGATCGGGCTGGCCTGGATCGTCCTCTTCTATGTGACCAGTGGCGATATGCCGATCGAGTCGCTGCACAACTGGAACATCGTGGTCGGTTTCGGCTTTATCGCGGCGGGATTCGTGGTCTCCACGCAGTGGAAGTAGGGCCTGCGCAGGGCTTCGCGCAAGCCGTCCGGGAAGCCTTCCCTGGAGTTATCCACAGCATCGTCCACAGTGGGGAAAACTCAGAAGATCTGTGGATAACTTCCGGGTCATTGACGCCGGTGTGACTGATCACCGGCACGGTGTAGTCCGCGTCACAGGGCCGCTTCCAGCGGAAACGTAGCCCTGTGCAATGCCGGACGCCTGTTCCCCACGGCATGCACAAGATCCTGCACGCGCTGTGGACAACCACCGTGGAAACGGCCGGGCCACCGCCCGGGGCCTGCCGCGCGGCGCCCGGAATCCCGGCCTCCCACCTGGGGAGCACCGGTGCCCCGGGGGGACACCCCGTGGAAGATCACCCGGCGAGCTGGAGCGTCCTGACGACCACGGCCCCCACGATCACCAGCAGCGCCGCCCCACAGGTCAGCCGCTGCACCAGTACCCGCTTCTCGCGCGGCGCGTGCACCAGCCCGTACGCCACCGCCGTGCCCACCACCAGGCCGCCGATGTGGGCCTGCCAGGCGATGTTGGCCCAGGCGAAGGTGAAGATCAGGTTGAGCACGAGCAGCGCGACGACGGGCCGCATGTCGTAGTTGAGGCGCCGCATCAGCACGGCCGTCGCGCCCAGCAGGCCGAAGACCGCGCCGGAGGCGCCGAGCGAGGGCTGCGTCGGATCGGCGATCAGGAAGGTCAGCGCGGCGCCGCCGAGGCCGGACAGCATATAGAGGGCCAGATAGCGTGCGCGGCCCAGCGCGGCCTCCAGCGGGGGGCCGAGCCACCACAGCGAGAGCATGTTGAAGGCGATGTGCATCGGCGCCTGGTGCAGGAACATCGACGTCAGCAGGCGGTACCACTGGCCCTCCGCGACGCCCTCCACCGGGCCGCCGTAGGTCAGCCGCGCCCTGCCGAACAGCTCCAGGTCGTCCACGAGCCGGTCGCCGACGAGCAGCACCGCCACCCACACGGCCACATTGAGGCCCAGCAGGATCTTGGTCACCAGGCGGGGGTCGGTGGTGTGCGCGCCGCCCGCGATCGTGCGGGGCACGGCCGCCCGCGGCGGAGGAGCGCCCTGGCCCGCGCCCGGCGCATGGCCGCCGACGCACTCCGGGCACTGGAAGCCGACCGCCGCGCTGACCATGCACTGTGGGCAGATGAGCCGATCACAGCGGGTGCAGCGGACGCCTGCCTCCCGGTCCGGGTGCCGGTAGCAGCCGAGAGCCTGGTCGTTCATGCGTTCCCCTTGCGCCTGTCACGGGCGGGCCTGTCGGTGACGCGCGGCCCCGCCCGTCATACGGACGGGCGGGGCGCCGGGTTCCCGGAAGCCGCGTCTCGGAAGGGTGAAGGCCGGGCCCCGGGGGGTGACATCAGCCCTTGCGGGACTCGACGACGACCGACTCGATGACGACGTCGTTCACCGGGCGCTCGGTGCGCGCGTTGGTCTCCGCGGCCGCGATGGCGTCCACGACCTTCTTGGACGCCTCGCCGCTCACCTCGCCGAAGATCGTGTGCTTGCGGTACAGCCACGTGGTGGGCGCCACCGTGATGAAGAACTGCGAGCCGTTGGTGCCCGGCCCGGCGTTGGCCATGGCCAGCAGATAGGGCTTGGCGAAGGCGAGGTCGGGGTGGAACTCGTCCGCGAAGGTGTAACCCGGACCGCCGGTGCCGTTGCCCAACGGGTCACCGCCCTGGATCATGAAGCCCTTGATGACGCGGTGGAAGACCGTGCCGTCGTACAGCTTGTCCGCGGACTTCTCACCCGTCCGCGGGTTGACCCACTCACGCTCGCCCTTGGCGAGCTCCACGAAGTTCCGCACCGTCTTGGGCGCGTGGTCCGGCAGCAGCCGGATCTCGATGTCGCCCTGGTTCGTCTTCAGGGTGGCGTACAACTGCTCGGCCACGTTCTACCTTCCATAAGTCTGCTCTGGCGGCTACCGATCCTTGCACGGACGGCTTCGCGGCGAGTAGCGGGCAAACACCCGCGCGCGGCGCGAAATCGTGGCATTGTCGACCGGAGCTCTTCGTAACCCGCTGATGCCCTCTCAGTGCCCTTCGATGCCTGCGGGCGTTCACCGGCTGTGCCCGCGCCGGAGCACCCCTCGATGACCCGGATGCCCGCTCGCACATGCCGGACCACCCACCGACAGGCATGATTTTCCACTGGGTGGAAAGGCGACAAAACATACGCCACCGAGGAGGAGGATCTCGTGACCCGCAAAGACAGCGTGCGCGCCGCGGCCGGCACGGCGAAGGACAGCGTGCGGCACGCCGCGGAAGTGGTGGCACCCTACGCCGGCACGGCCAAGGACGCCGCCGTGCACTACGCGCACGAAACCCGCTCCCGCCTCGCGCCCAAGGTCGTCGAGGCCGCCCACCAGGCCCGTTCGCAGTACGACACGCACCTCCATCCCCGCCTCGAGCACGCCCGTGACGCCCTGCCCCCCAAGGTCGACGAGGCCGCCGTCCGGGCCGCCGCGCGCACCCGCAAGGCCGCCCGGCAGGCCGCCGAGTACGCGGGGCCGAAGGTCGTGCAGGCCCGCGCCGCCGCGGAGCCCGTGCGCGACGAGGCCGTCGCCCGGGGCGCCGCCGCCCTCGCCGCGCTGCGCGGCCAGGTGTCCGCCGCGGAGATCGAGAAGCTGGTGACCCGGCGCGACCGCCGCTCCCGTACGGGGCGGTTCGCCAAGCGGTTCGCTCTGCTCGGGCTGCTCGCCGGTGGCGCGTACGCCGCCTGGAGGTGGTGGGACAAGCAGGCCAACCCCGACTGGCTCGTCGAGCCGCCCGCCCCGACCGAGGTCGCCGACCGGACCCCGCTGGCCTCGGTGGACGGCAGCGCGGGCGACCTCGACCCCGAGGTACAGGCCAAGCAGGACCGGGAGGACTTCGCGGAGGACGCCTTGGAGGACCGCGACGACCAGCGCTGACCAGCGACGACCGGCACGGACCAGCGCGGACCAGCGCGGACGGTCGCTCGGCAACGCAGAAGCCGCAGGGCGGGAGATCGATGATCTCCCGCCCTGCGGCTTTTCCTGTGGAGCCTAGGAGATTCGAACTCCTGACATCCGCCATGCAAAGACGGCGCTCTACCAACTGAGCTAAGGCCCCTTCGCCGCTCAGGATACCCGGTACCGGCACCCTTTCCCGACCGGGTATCGCCGGGGCCCGGCACTCTCCGTAGGATGCACCGCAAGATTCGCGGCAGCGAAGCGAAGGGGAGAGCCAGATGGACGCAGCACAGCAGGAAGCCACCGCCCGCGCACGGGAGCTCCAGCGGAGCTGGTACGGAGAGCCCCTGGGGGCGCTGTTCCGCCGTCTCATCGACGACCTCGGGCTCAACCAGGCCCGGCTCGCCTCCGTGCTCGGGCTGTCCGCGCCCATGCTCTCGCAGTTGATGAGCGGTCAGCGGGCGAAGATCGGCAACCCGGCGGTGGTGCAGCGGGTGCAGGCCCTCCAGGAACTCGCGGGCCAGGTCGCCGACGGCAGCGTGAGCGCCGCCGAGGCCGCCGACCGGATGGAGGAGGTCAAGAAGAGCTCCGGCGGCTCCGTCCTCAACTCCACGCAGACCACGGCCAGCAGCGGCGCACCGACCGTGCGGCGCGTGGTGCGGGAGATCCAGTCGCTGCTGCGCTCGGTGGCGGGCGCCGGGGACATCATCGACGCCGCGCAGACCCTCGCCCCGACCCACCCCGAACTCGCCGAATTCCTGCGGGTCTACGGCGCCGGGCGGACCGCCGAGGCGGTCGCCCACTACGAGGCGCACCAGAACTGACCGACGCCGACGCGATGGGTGAGGTCTTCGCGGGGCGGTACGAGCTGGTCGACCCGATCGGGCGGGGCGGGGTGGGCGCCGTCTGGCGGGCCTGGGACCACCGCAGGCGGCGCTACGTGGCGGCGAAGGTGCTTCAGCAGAGCGATGCCCACACCCTGCTGAGGTTCGTCCGCGAGCAGGGTATGCGGATCGACCATCCCCATGTGCTGGCGCCCAGGAGCTGGGCCGCGGACGACGACAAGGTGCTGTTCACCATGGACGTGGTGCGCGGCGGTTCGCTGGCCCACCTCATCGGCGACTACGGCCCCTTACCGCCGCATTTCGTGTGCACGGTGCTCGACCAGCTGCTGTCGGGCCTGTCCGCGGTGCACACGGAGGGTGTGGTGCACCGGGACATCAAGCCGGCCAACGTCCTTCTGGAGGCGACCGGTACGGGCCGCCCGCACGTACGCCTCTCCGACTTCGGCATCGCCATGCGCAAGGGCGAGCCAAGGCTCACGGACACCAACTACGTGATGGGCACGCCCGGTTATTTCGCCCCCGAGCAAATGCTGGGCGACGAACCCGACTTCCCCGCGGATCTCTTCGCCGTCGGGCTGATGGCCCTGTACCTCCTGACGGGCTGCAAACCCGACGCGGAGGCCCTCGTACAGCGCTTCCTGGAACAGGGCACGCCGACCGCACCGGAAGAGGTACCGGAACCGCTCTGGCAGGTGCTCGCGGGGCTGCTGCAGCCCGATCCGCGCATGCGGTTCCGTACCGCCACGGGGGCGCGCAAGGCCCTGGCGGAGGCCCTGGAGCTGATGACGGGGCCGGGGCCGGCCGACGAACCGATCGAGGTCTTCGACCATCTCGGGCCCCTGCCACCGGGGTTCGGCCCCGACGGCCCCACATGCGCCGCCGGAGGCGACGGCGGAGGCGACGGCGGAGGCGCCGCCGGAGGCGACGGCGGCCCTGGGAGCACCGGAGCCGCCGCACACCTCGAAGGCACCTGGGCGACGCCTCCCACGCCCACCCACCGGCCGCTGCCCGGTTACGTGCCCCCGGCGCCCACGCACCCGCCCACGCCCGTACCGCGCCTCCACCGCCCGCCAGCGGCGGCACATCGCAGGGTCCCGCCGCCCCCGGCGAAGGTCGCCGTTCCCGTGCTGATCGTCGCGCTGCTCTGCCTCGCGATCGGCATCTGGGCGCTGACCGCGAGCTGATTCACGTTCGCAATCATTTTATTTGCACAAGCAAAAACAGGGTCCCGGCCGCGTCGGCGGCCGGGACCCTGCTTCAGGACTCTTTTGTTTTACACACCCGAACCTGCGGGCACGGAGTCGGTCGCCTCCGTCCACAGGTCCTGCTCGGCGCGATCCGCCTGGATCTGGCGGTACACGAGGAGCCCGCCGATGGCGGCCAGTGCGACCAGGAGGAGCTTCTTCACCGCGCGACCTCGTCTTTCCTTGACGTAAGGGGACCTCTGGTGGCCGATGATACACACCGGCCGATACCGATCGGTGACCTGTGCCGGGTCCACTTTCCGCGACCGGCCGGGCCCAACTCCCCCACCACGGAAAACAGATCGGCCCGGACGGAGAATTCTCCGTCCGGGCCGATCGTGCGGTGGGGCTAACAGGACTTGAACCTGTGGCCTCTTCCTTATCAGGGAAGCGCTCTAACCGTCTGAGCTATAGCCCCGCGCGACACCGAAAGATTAGCGCACTTGGGGCCCAGTCCCAAAATCGTCCGGGCCCCCGGTGCCGATCACCGTTATTCGTCCTCGGCGAGGGTCAGCTCCACACCGCCGACGAAGCCCGCCGACAGGTTGTAGACGAAGGCCCCCAGGGTCGCCAGCGCGGTCGCCAGCACCACGTCGATCACGGCGATGACCGTCGTGAAGAGGAGGACGTTCGGGAGGGACAGGAAGGACTGCAGGTCGAAGCCGCCGCCCTCACTGGAGGTGGCATCGCTGATGGTGCCGCCGACGGTCGAGAAGACGCCCATGGCGTCCATGACCGTCCACAGCACGGCGGCCGCCACGATCGTGCACACGCCCAGCGCGATGGACAGCAGGAAGCTGACCTTCATCACCGACCACGGGTCGGCCTTGGCCACCCGCAGCCGTGCCTTGCGCGTGCGCGGCGCCGGGCGGGCGGCGGGCGCGGGGGCCGCGGGACCCGCCGGGCGCGGCACCCGTGCCTGCTGCGGGGCCTCCCCGGCCCGCTGGGCGGCCTGCGGCGCCTTGGCCGGGCCCTCGGGGGCCGCGGCGCTCTTGACGTCCTTGACGGCCTTGGCGGCCTTCGCCGCCTTGGGCGCGGGCGCCGGAGTCTCCTCGGCGGTGCCCTTCTCGGTCTCCTCGGCCACGGGCTTGGCGGTCTTCGCCGCCCTGCCCTCCTTCGACCCCTTGGAGCTCGTGGAACCGGAACCCGAAGCGGAACCCTCCGCCGGCGGCTCGTACGCCTTCGGCGGGTGGTAGGGCTTCGGGTCGCGGGTGTCCGTCACAGTCCCCCCCTTGGACGTGGAGTCGGCCCCGGGCGTGCCGGAGCCACGGGCGCCGGTGGTATCAGCGGCAGGGGCGGCGGTTCTGGGCTTGGCACCCGCACCGCTTGCCGCGGCGCCCGTGGCTCGACTCACGACTTACTCCTCGGTGTCCTCGACCTGGGGCTCCGCGCCCGCGGTCGTCTGGGGGCCGTCGCCCTCGGCTGCGTCGGTCAACTCGTCGACCTCTTCAGCCTCGCGACCGGCCTCGGCGTTTCGCGCGATACCCACGACGGCGTCGCGCTTGCCCAAGTTGATCAGCTGAACGCCCATGGTGTCACGGCCTGTCTCCCGCACCTCGTTGACCCGGGTGCGAATGACGCCACCGCCGAGCGTGATGGCGAGGATCTCGTCGGTCTCCTCGACCACCAGCGCGCCGACCAGTGAGCCCCGATCCTCCACGATCTTGGCCGCCTTGATACCGAGGCCGCCGCGGCCCTGCACCCGGTACTCGTCGACCTTCGAGCGCTTCGCGTAGCCGCCGTCGGTGGCGGTGAACACGTACGTACCGGCCCGGACCACGTTCATCGAGAGCAGCTCGTCGCCCTCGCGGAAGCTCATGCCCTTGACGCCCGACGTCGCGCGGCCCATCGGCCGGAGCGCTTCATCCGATGCGGTGAACCGGATGGACTGCGCCTTCTTGCTGATCAGCAGCAGATCGTCCTCGGCGGAGACCAGCTCGGCACCGATCAGCTCGTCCTCACCGCCGCTCTCCGTCTCACGGAGGTTGATCGCGATGACACCGCCGGAGCGCGGCGAGTCGTAGTCCTTGAGCGAAGTCTTCTTCACCAGGCCCGACTTGGTGGCCAGCACCAGGTAGGGCGCCGCCTCGTAGTCCCGGATGGCGAGGATCTGGGCGATCTTCTCGTCCGGCTGGAAGGCCAGCAGGTTGGCCACGTGCTGGCCGCGGGCGTCCCGGCCGGCGTCCGGCAGCTCGTACGCCTTGGCGCGGTAGACCCGGCCCTTGTTGGTGAAGAAGAGCAGCCAGTGGTGCGTGGTGGAGACGAAGAAGTGGTCGACGATGTCGTCTTCCTTGAGCTTCGTGCCCCGGACGCCCTTGCCGCCGCGCTTCTGCGAGCGGTAGTCGTCGGTCTTGGTGCGCTTGACGTAGCCGCCGCGCGAGATGGTGACGACGATGTCCTCCTCGGCGATGAGGTCCTCGATGGACATGTCACCGTCGAAGGGCACCAGTGCGGAACGCCGGTCCTCGCCGAACTTCTCGACGATCGCGGTCAGTTCCTCGCTGATGATCCCGCGCTGGCGCTCCGGGGAGGCCAGGATCGCGTTGTACTCGTCGATCTTCGCCTGGAGCTCGTCGTGCTCCGCCATGATCTTCTGGCGCTCCAGGGCGGCCAGGCGGCGCAGCTGCATCTCCAGGATCGCGTTCGCCTGGATCTCGTCGATCTGCAGCAGGCCCATCAGGCCCGTGCGGGCGACGTCGACCGTGTCGCTGCGCCGGATCAGCGCGATGACCTCGTCGATCGCGTCGAGGGCCTTGAGCAGACCGCGCAGGATGTGGGCGCGCTCCTCCGCCTTGCGCAGCCGGAAGCGGGTGCGCCGGACGATGACCTCGACCTGGTGCGTGACCCAGTTGCGGATGAACGCGTCCAGCGACAGGGTGCGCGGCACGCCGTCGACCAGCGCCAGCATGTTCGCGCCGAAGTTGGTCTGGAGATCGGTGTGCTTGTAGAGGTTGTTGAGGACGACCTTGGCGACCGCGTCCCGCTTGAGGACGATGACCAGGCGCTGGCCCGTACGGGAGGAGGTCTCGTCGCGGACGTCGGCGATACCGCCGATCCGGCCGTCCTTCACCAGGTCGGCGATCTTCTGCGCGAGGTTGTCCGGGTTGGTCTGGTAGGGCAGTTCGGTGACCACCAGGCACTGGCGGTTCTGGATCTCCTCGACCTCGACCACCGCGCGCATGGTGATCGAACCGCGGCCGGTGCGGTAGGCCTCCTCGATGCCCTTGCGGCCCACCACGAGGGCGCCGGTCGGGAAGTCGGGGCCCTTGATCCGCTCGATCAGCGCGTCGAGCAGCTCCTCGGACGTGGCCTCGGGGTTGGCCAGGAACCACTGGGCGCCCTCGGCGACCTCGCGCAGGTTGTGCGGCGGGATGTTGGTGGCCATGCCGACCGCGATGCCCGCGGAGCCGTTCACCAGCAGGTTGGGGATGCGCGACGGCAGGACCGTCGGCTCCTGGTTGCGGCCGTCGTAGTTGTCCTGGAAGTCGACGGTCTCCTCGTCGATGTCCCGGACCATCTCCATGGACAGCGGCGCCATCTTGCACTCGGTGTAACGCATGGCGGCGGCCGGGTCGTTGCCCGGGGAGCCGAAGTTGCCGTTGGAGTCCACCAGCGGCATCCGCATCGCCCACGGCTGGGCCAGGCGGACGAGGGCGTCGTAGATGGAGGCGTCACCGTGCGGGTGGTACGTACCCATGACGTCACCGACGACGCGGGCGCACTTGTAGAAGCCCTTCTCGGGCCGGTAGCCGCCGTCGTACATCGCGTAGAGCACGCGGCGGTGCACCGGCTTGAGGCCGTCCCGCACGTCGGGGAGCGCACGCGAGACGATCACGCTCATCGCGTAGTCGAGGTACGAGCGCTGCATCTCGGTCTCGAGCCCGACGGGCTCGACACGCATCCCGACGCCCTCCAGCGGGGCGGGGGTGCCCTCGGGGGTCACCTCGGGCACGGGGGCGGTGGGGGTCTCAGGGTTCTCGTCGGCCATTGCTGTTCAAAGTCCTTTCGCGCTGCGGCTGTTTCTCGTGGGCCGACAGGGCTCAGATGTCGAGGAAGCGGACGTCCTTGGCGTTGCGCTGGATGAAGGAGCGCCGTGCCTCGACGTCCTCGCCCATGAGCACCGAGAACAGGTCGTCCGCCTGCGCGGCGTCGTCCAGGGTGACCTGGCCGAGCACACGGTGGTCGACGTCCATGGTGGTGACGCGCAGCTCCTCGGCGTTCATCTCACCGAGACCCTTGAAGCGCTGGACCGAGTCGTCCTTGATCCGCTTGCCGTTCTCCCGGCCGAGCTGGATGAGCGCGTCGCGCTCGCGGTCGGAGTAGGCGTACTCGAAGTCGTCCCGGCCCCACTTGATCTTGTACAGCGGGGGGCGGGAGAGGTAGACGTGACCGGCCTCGACCAGGGGGCGCATAAAGCGGAAGAGGAAGGTGAGCAGCAGGGTGTTGATGTGCTGGCCGTCGACGTCGGCGTCCGCCATCAGGATGATCTTGTGGTAGCGGAGCTTCGAGATGTCGAAGTCCTCGTGCACACCCGTGCCGAACGCGGAGATCAGCGCCTGGATCTCGGTGTTCTGCAGGATCTTGTCGATCCGGGCCTTCTCGACGTTGAGGATCTTGCCGCGGATCGGGAGGATCGCCTGGTACTGCGGGTTGCGGCCGGACTTGGCCGAACCACCGGCGGAGTCACCCTCGACGATGAAGATCTCGCACTTGGCGGGCTCGTTCGACTGGCAGTCGGAGAGCTTGCCCGGCAGCGACGCCGTCTCCAGCAGGCCCTTGCGGCGGGTGAGATCGCGCGCCTTGCGGGCCGCCACCCGGGCGGTGGCCGCCTGGATGGACTTGCGGATGATGTCCGACGCCTCGTTGGGGTTGCGGTCCAGCCAGTCCGTGAGCTGCTCGTGGACGACCTTCTGCACGAAGGTCTTCGCCTCCGTGTTGCCCAGCTTGGTCTTGGTCTGGCCCTCGAACTGCGGCTCGCCCAGCTTGACGGAGATGATCGCCGTCAGACCCTCGCGGATGTCGTCGCCCGTGAGGTTGTCGTCCTTCTCGCGGAGCAGCTTCTTGTCGCGCGCATAGCGGTTGATCAGACCCGTCAGCGCCGCGCGGAAGCCCTCTTCGTGCGTACCGCCCTCGTGGGTGTGGATGGTGTTGGCGAAGCTGTAGACACCCTCGCTGTACTGGGTGTTCCACTGCATCGCGACCTCGAGGGAGAGCATCCGCTCCTTGTCCTCGGACTCGAACGAGATCACCGTGGGGTGGATCAGTTCGCCCTTGCGGGAGTTGAGGTACGTGACGAAGTCGGAGATGCCGCCCTCGTAGTGGTAGCGGACGGTGAGAGGCTTGCCCTCCTCGTCCACGTGGTCCTGGCGCTCGTCCGTGAGCGAGATGGTGAGGCCCTTGTTGAGGAACGCCATCTCCTGGAAGCGCCGGGACAGCGTCTCGAAGGAATACTCGGTGGTCTCGAAGATGTCACCGTCGGCCCAGAAGGTGACCGAGGTGCCGGTCTCGTCGGTCGCCTCGTTCTTCTGCAGCGGGGCCGTGGGGACGCCCAGCTTGTAGTCCTGGGTCCAGCGGAAGCCGTCCGTCCTGACCTCGACGGCGACACGCGTCGACAGTGCGTTGACCACGGAGACGCCGACGCCGTGCAGACCACCGGAGACGGCGTAGCCGCCGCCGCCGAACTTGCCGCCCGCGTGCAGCACGGTCAGCACGACCTCGACGGCGGGCTTCCCCTCCGAGGGGACGATGCCGACCGGGATGCCGCGGCCGTTGTCGACGACGCGGACGCCGCCGTCGGGGAGGATCGTCACGTCGATGGTGTCCGCGTGGCCGGCCAGGGCCTCGTCGACGGAGTTGTCCACGACCTCGTACACGAGGTGGTGCAGGCCGCGCTCACCGGTGGAACCGATGTACATGCCGGGCCGCTTGCGGACCGCGTCCAGACCTTCCAGAACGGTGATCGCGCTGGCGTCGTACGACGTCTCAGCCGAGGGGACGCCCATCGGGGCGTCCTCGCTCATGGAAGGGATGTTCTCGTTGGGGTTGCCGGAATCGGCCACGAAGCGCCCTTTCTGGCACAGCACAGGCCTTCCCCCGCCTACGGCGGGGAGACCCCACCCGGGGCAGGCAGGAGCGGCTGCGTCGTTCTGCGTTGGTCGACGTGTCCCGCGAACCGGCGGGATTGTCACCAGTCTACCGGTAGCACTGACATGAATGGGGGTTTGGCGGTGCCTGAGTCCTCATGTGCCGCCCTGAACCGGCATCAGCCGACTCCCTATATGTAGGCCCGGCCCCCAAGAGGCTCACAGCGGCACTCAGCGCTTCCGGCTGTCAACCGCCCGCTACCGTGAGCGGCCGCTCGGTCAACTGGCAGCACAAATCGCCCGTACGACACGAGTGCCCAGGCCACCCGCACGGCCCCGGCAGACGTCAGCGCGACGCACCGGATCACCCGTAGGTGTCGCCCGGACCGGTGCTCCCGGGAGCGCGCAGCGGTCCGTACCGGCGGCCCGGACCGCCCGGCCCCAGCACCTTGATCGTCTTCACGGTGCCCTGGCCCAGGTCCTCGTTCAGCCGGGCCACCAACGTGGGCGCCAGCAGCCTCAGCTGGGTCGCCCACGCCGTCGAGTCGCACTGCACGGTCAGTACCCGGGCGTCCTCGTCGTACTTCTGCGGCTCGCAGTGCAGCGCGATGTCCGGCCCCACCATCTGCGGCCAGCGCCCCATCACCCCGCCCACCGCGGCGGGCGTCTCCCAGCCGCGCTCGGTGATCAGCCGGTTGATCGCGGCGCCCAGCGGCAGCGGGTCCCGGCCGTCCGCCCGCGCGCCGGAGCGCAGACCGCCGCGGCGCGCCTGCTTCTTCTGCTGCACCGCGTTGCCCCGCGCCCGCGCCTGCTCCTTCGCGGCGCGCAGCGCCACCCGCGCCAGATCCACCCCGGAGGGCTCGGGGGTCTTCGGCTTCTCCCGGTCGTCGCTCACAGGCGTTCCACCGTGCCTTCCGAGACCGCGTACCGCGCCCCCACCAGCACGCCCGGGACGTCGTCGTCCACCGCGGCGGTCACCAGCACCTGTTCACCCGGCGCCACCAGCTCGGCCAGCCGCTCCCGGCGCCGGGCGTCCAGCTCCGCGAAGACGTCGTCGAGCACCAGGACCGGCTCGTTGCCCTCGGAGCGCAGCAGGTCGTACGAGGCCAGCCGGAGCGCCAGCGCGTACGACCAGGACTCGCCGTGGCTCGCGTAGCCCTTGGCGGGCAGCCTGCCGAGGTTGAGCAGCAGTTCGTCGCGGTGCGGGCCGACCAGCGTCACCCCGCGCTCGATCTCCTGCTTGCGGACCTCCGCGAGCGCGACGAGCAGCGCCTCGTACAGCTCCTCGCGGGTGTGGGCGCCCTCGATGGCCGCGGGGCCGCGGTACTCGAACGCGACCGGGCCGCCGCCGGGCGCCAGCTGTTCGTACGCCTTGTCGGCCAACGGCAGCAGCGTGGCGATCAAGTCGAGGCGCTGCGCCAGCAGTTCGGCGCCGGCGCGGGCCAGGTGCTGGTCCCAGATGTCGAGGGTGGAGAGGTCCAGGCCGCGGCCGCCGTGCCGACGCGCCATGGCGGCGCTCTTCAGCAGGGTGTTGCGCTGCTTGAGGACCCGGTCGTAGTCGGAGCGCACGCCCGCCATCCGGGGCGAGCGCGCGGTGACCAGCTCGTCCAGGAAGCGGCGGCGCTCGCCCGGGTCGCCCTTGACCAGCGCCAGGTCCTCGGGGGCGAACAGGACGGTGCGCACGATGCCGAGCACGTCGCGGGGTCTGACCTGGGAGGAGCGGTTGATCCGGGCGCGGTTCGCGCGGCCCGGGTTGAGCTCCAGCTCTATCAGCTGCTGCCGCTCGCCCTGGACGACCGCGGCACGGACGATCGCGCGGTCCGCGCCCATCCGCACCAGGGGGGCGTCGGACGAGACCCGGTGGCTGCCGAGCGTCGCCAGATAGCCGACCGCCTCGACGAGGTTGGTCTTGCCCTGGCCGTTGGGCCCGACGAAGGCCGTGACGCCCGGGTCGAGCGGGACCTCGACCCGGGCGTACGAGCGGAAGTCGGCCAGCGACAGATGCGATACATGCATGGGTGGCGCCGACCTCTCCCGGCTGCTGCTTGTTGCTACTTGTTCTCGACCGCGTGGCCGCCGAACTGGTTGCGCAGCGCGGCGATCATCTTCATCTGCGGGGAGTCGTCCTGGCGGGACGCGAAGCGGGCGAAGAGCGACGCGGTGATCGCGGGCAGCGGCACCGCGTTGTCGATCGCCGCCTCGACCGTCCAGCGGCCCTCGCCGGAGTCCGCGGCGTAGCCCCGCAGCTTGTCCAGGTGCTCGTCGTCGTCCAGGGCGTTGACGGCCAGGTCGAGCAGCCAGGAACGGATGACCGTGCCCTCCTGCCAGCTGCGGAAGACCTCGCGGACGTCGGTGACGGAGTCGACCTTCTCCAGCAGCTCCCAGCCCTCGGCGTAGGCCTGCATCATGGCGTACTCGATGCCGTTGTGGACCATCTTGGCGAAGTGGCCCGCGCCGACCTTGCCCGCGTGGACGGAGCCGAACTCGCCCTCGGGCTTGAGCGCGTCGAAAATCGGCTGGACCCGCGCGACGTTCGCGGCGTCGCCGCCGTACATCAGGGCGTAGCCGTTCTCCAGGCCCCAGACGCCGCCGGAGACGCCGCAGTCCACGAAGCCGATGCCCTTGGCCGCGAGCTCCTCGGCGTGCTTCTCGTCGTCCGTCCAGCGGCTGTTGCCGCCGTCGACGACGATGTCGCCGGGGGAGAGCAGCTCACCGAGCTCGTCGACGGTGGACTGCGTCGCGGCGCCGGCCGGGACCATGACCCAGACGACGCGCGGGGCCGGAAGGGAATCCACAAGCTCCTTGAGGCTGTGGACATCCCCGAGGTCAGGATTGCGGTCGTATCCGATGACGGTGTGGCCTGCGCGGCGGATGCGCTCGCGCATGTTGCCGCCCATCTTGCCGAGACCGACGAGACCGAGCTCCATGGGTGATCCTCTATGCCTTGATTGCGAAACGTGCCTGGGTCCGAGCCTACGCCCGAGGGTCCGTGCACACCTGTGGGCTCGGGCGCTCAGGCGCAGAGGGGGTCGGCTGTGGTCGGCCGACCCGCTCGTTCCCCGAGTTTCCGCAGGTCAGCCGGGCGGGCAGCCAAGCCCGGCCCGGCTTCGCGATCCGTCGGGCGGCCTCGGCCGGAGAGTCGCACCGGCACAGCGCGGCCTTGCGAGGGGCGACCCTCGTGCTCCCGGCCGACAGGCGGCGCGGGAGCCCCGGGAACCCGGACTCAGCCCGAGAGCCGCACCGGCATGATCAGGTACTTGTAGGCCTCGTCCGCCTCGGCGTCGACCGCGGGCTTGCCGCTGAGCAGCGCCGGCTTGGTGGACGTGGTGAAGGACAGCTGGGCGACCGGCGAGTCGATCGCGGAGAGGCCCTCGAGCAGGAAGCCCGGGTTGAAGGCGATCGAGATGTCGTCACCGTCGAGCTGGGCGTCCACGCGCTCCACAGCCTGTGCGTCGTCGCTGGAGCCCGCCTCCAGGATCAGCACACCCTGCTCGAAGCTCAGCCGCACCGGGGTGTTCCGCTCGGCGACGAGCGCCACGCGCTTGACGGCCTCCACGAAGGGGGCGGTCTCGATCACGGCGACGGAGTTGAACTCGGTCGGGAAGAGCGTGCGGTACTTCGGGAGGTCGCCCTCCAGCAGTCGCGTGGTCGTACGGCGACCGGCGCCCTCGAAGCCGATGAGGCCCTCGCCCGCGCCGGAACCGGCCAGGGCGATCGAGACGGTGTCGCCGCCGCTGAGCGACTTCGCGGTGTCCAGCAGCGTCTTGGCGGGCACCAGGGCGACTGCGGAGATGTCCGGGGTCTCGGGCTTCCACATGAACTCGCGGACCGCGAAGCGGTAGCGGTCGGTGGAGGCCAGGGTGACGGTGTCGCCCTCGATCTCGATGCGGACACCGGTGAGGACGGGCAGCGTGTCGTCGCGGCCCGCGGCGATGGCGACCTGGGCGGCGGCCGCGGCGAAGACCTCGCCGGGGACGGTGCCGGTGGCGGTCGGCATCTGGGGCAGCGCCGGGTATTCCTCCACAGGCAGGGTGTGGAGTGTGAATCGCGAGGAGCCGCAGACGACGGTGACGCGCACTCCGTCGGTGGAGATCTCCACAGGCCTGTTGGGAAGTGCACGGCAGATGTCGGCGAGGAGGCGGCCGGAGACGAGGACGGTGCCGTCCTCCTCCACGTCCGCGTCGACGGAGACGCGTGCGGAGACCTCGTAGTCGAAGCCGGAGAGGCTCAGGGAGCCCTCCTCCGCCTTCAGCAGCAGGCCCGCGAGGACGGGCACCGGCGGACGGGCCGGGAGGCTGCGGGCCGCCCAGGCCACTGCCTCCGCGAGTACATCGCGCTCCACCCGGATCTTCACCGGAACCGCCTCCTGCTTGTTGCTGGCTCGCCCTGCTGGCTACGTCGTCGGCCGATTTGCCGGAGACCAGTCTGACGCACGTCGCTGACAGTCGGTGCGCCTCGGGGTCAAGTCGGCTCGGATGGCGTGGCGCGGCCCGCGGCCGAGTTGTGCACAGGACCCACTTCCAAACGAGTTCCCCGGTTGATCTCTGTGGTCGTAGTAGTAGGGCCTGTGGAAACAGTGGAAAACCGCCTTTGCCCAGGTCAGCCCGGATTTTTTGTCCACGGGGCCTGTGGGTGGGGACGGTGGAAAAGCGGGGTCTTCTGTGGACCGCGGAAAGTTCTGCACACCCCGTGCACAGGCGGGTCCCACTTCTCCCCAGCGCTGTCCCCAGCTTTACCCAGGTTCCCCACAGCCCAACCCGGCAACTTCGTGTGACGCCTTTCACTCAGGGCGGTGAGCAGGGGGGTTTCGTTACCGAACAGTGGACAGGGGTGTGGAAAGGCTGTGTACAACATCCACTTCCCTGTGGGCGGCCGGTGGACAACCGGGAGGCGCCCTTGTGGGTGAATCGTCTGTCCACAGGCTGTGGAATCCCGTCAGCCACAAATCCACATGCCGCTGACCTCCCCTGATGGCCTATCAACAGGCTCCACTGTGGACAGGATCTGGACAAACTCGCAGTCCCCAGGGTGTGGACAGCCGGTCGGCCGGAAATCTGTGGAGAACCGGCACCATCGCCTCCGTATTCGAACAGGGGCGGTGGTCGGGTGGCGGCCCGCTGTCGTCGCCCGACCGTCCCGGAGATGCCGAAAGGCGCCCCGGGAGGCTTCCCGAGGCGCCCTCAGAGGTGCGTGAGCGGCCCGCAGAGGCCGTCTCTCAGCCGTTCTTGATGCGGTTCGTCAGCTCGGTCACCTGGTTGTAGATCGAACGGCGCTCCGCCATCAGTGCCCGGATCTTGCGGTCCGCGTGCATCACGGTCGTGTGGTCGCGGCCGCCGAACTGCGCGCCGATCTTCGGCAGCGACAGGTCCGTGAGCTCCCGGCAGAGGTACATCGCGATCTGCCGGGCCGTCACCAGCACCCGGCTGCGCGAGGCTCCGCACAGGTCCTCGACCGTGTGCCCGAAGTAGTCGGCGGTCGCCGCCATGATGGCGGGCGCCGTGATCTCGGGCGAGGCGTCCTCACCGCCCGGGATCAGGTCCTTGAGGACGATCTCGGTGAGCCCGAGGTCGACGGGCTGCCGGTTGAGGCTCGCGAACGCGGTGACCCGGATCAGCGCGCCCTCCAGCTCACGGATGTTGCGCGAGATGCGGGAGGCGATGAACTCCAGGACCTCCGGCGGCGCGTTGAGCTGCTCCTGGACCGCCTTCTTCCGGAGGATCGCGATGCGCGTCTCCAGCTCCGGCGGCTGCACGTCCGTGATCAGGCCCCACTCGAAGCGGTTCCGCAGCCGGTCCTCCAGGGTCACCAGCTGCTTGGGCGGCCGGTCCGAGGAGAGCACGATCTGCTTGTTCGCGTTGTGGAGCGTGTTGAACGTGTGGAAGAACTCCTCCTGCGTCGACTCCTTGCTCGCGAGGAACTGGATGTCGTCGACCAGCAGGATGTCCATGTCGCGGTAGCGCTTGCGGAACGCGTCCGCCTTGCCGTCGCGGATGGAGTTGATGAACTCGTTGGTGAACTCCTCGGAGCTCACGTAGCGCACCCGCGTGCCCGGGTAGAGGCTGCGCGCGTAGTGCCCGATGGCGTGCAGCAGATGGGTCTTGCCCAGCCCCGACTCGCCGTAGATGAAGAGGGGGTTGTACGCCTTGGCCGGAGCCTCGGCGACGGCCACCGCGGCCGCGTGGGCGAAGCGGTTGGACGCGCCGATGACGAAGGTGTCGAAGAGGTACTTCGGGTTCAGCCGCGCGGTCGGCTCGGCGGCACCCGAGGCGGACGAGGACTTCGCCGGGAGCGGGCCGGAGCCGCCACCCGGGCCGCCCTGGCCGCCGCCCCGGGAGTGGTTCTCGGGCAGTTCGCGGCGCTGCTGCTGCTCGTACGGAAGGCGCTCGGGCTGCGGGGCCCGGTAGTCCTGCTGCTGCTCGTACGGGGAGTGCTGCTGGCCGTGCTGCGAGGCGTACGGGTCGCGCTCGCCGTCCTGGAAACCACCGAGGCGCGGCTGCTGCCAGCCGTAGTCGCCGCGGTCGGGCGCGGCCGGACCCTGGTGGCGCGGCCAGGCGCCCGGCTCGGCGCGGGGCTGCTGGTAGTCGGGGTACGCGGGCCGTACGGACGGCAGCTCGTCGGCGGGCGCCTGGCGGCCGTAGCCCTGGCCCTCGTAGCCGCCGTGGCTGTCGTAGCCCTCGTAGGTGTCGCGTGCGTCACGGTTCTCGTAGGCGTCGCGGCCCTGGCCCGGGGCGTGCTGCGGGCCGGCGGGCTCCTCGTAGCGCGACTGCTGAGGGGCCTGCTGGCGCTCCGGAGGCGGCTCGCCGGCGGAGTCGTCGACCGTGATCGCGATACGGATGGGGCGGCCGCACTCCCGGCTCAGGGTCTCGCTGACGATCGGCGCGAGACGGCCCTCGAGCACGCCCTTGGCGAACTCGTTGGGCACGGCCAGCAGCGCGGTGTCGGCGACCAGCGCGAGGGGCTGGCAGCGCTTGATCCAGTGCTCGTCCTTGCCCTCGACGCCCCGGCCTTCGCCCAGGAGCTGTTCGAGCACGCGCGGCCACACTGCGGCAAGATCGGCAGGCAGGTCAGCCACAGGGCACGCTCTCTCAGGTCAGCGGGGGGCGCCCTTGAGTCCCACGAATGTGTGGTTCTCGGGACGGGCGGGAAGGTTCCAGAGTTCAGCCACGGTAGTCAGGCCACGGTCTGCGGTTCAAGTCGTTGTCCACAGGGCTGTGTACAAATGTGCCATGAGGCGGGGCATGGCACCTCCCCGGCCTGTGGGAGGCTACGGTGTATTCCTGGTGCACTGCCGGTTTGACCGAATGGCGTAGCCGCGCGTACCGTGACCAGGTCGAGTTGTCGATGGCTGCTGCCGCCTGCCTCCGATGGGCAACGGCCGCGTTCCGCCGAGGATCGTGGTCATGAAGCGGTGCACTCGGGCGTATTGCGAGCTTCTCGTGGGCGCACGGTGACAGCCAGGCGATGTCCCGCCATCACACGATTCATTTCTGGAGCCCCCGAGTGAGCAAGCGCACCTTCCAGCCGAACAACCGCCGTCGCGCGAAGACCCACGGCTTCCGCCTGCGCATGCGTACCCGTGCCGGCCGCGCGATTCTCGCGTCCCGCCGTGGCAAGGGTCGCGCCCGCCTGTCGGCCTGACCAGCCCGACGTCAAGGTCCATGACGTGCTGCCTTCCGAGTCTCGGCTGAGGCGGCGCGAGGACTTTGCGACCGCGGTTCGCCGAGGACGCCGGGCAGGTCGCCCGCTCCTCGTCGTCCACCTACGTATCGCCACGGACCCGCACACACCTGGGGAGACTGCTCCCCAGGCGCGTGCGGGTTTCGTCGTGAGCAAGGCCGTCGGCGTCGCCGTCGTCCGCAATCTGGTGAAGCGAAGGCTGCGCCACCTCATGCGTGACCGGCTGGATCTCCTGCCCGCCGGTAGCCTTGTGGTGGTACGGGCCCTGCCCGGAGCGGGCGAGGCGGACCACGATCAGCTGGCTCGCGACCTCGACACCGCACTGCAGCGGCTGCTGGGAGGGGCGCCGCGCTGTTCCGGTCCCCCGGGGGACGTCCCCCGGAACCCCGGCCGAGGCCCGGGAGGGAGCGCACAGTGAAGTATCCGCTGCTGTGGTTGATCAAGCTCTACCAGTGGACCATCAGCCCACTCCTGGGTCCGGTCTGCAAGTACTACCCGTCGTGCTCGCACTATGGCTACACGGCCATTGACCGGCACGGCGCGGTCAAAGGAACGGCGCTGACGGCCTGGCGCATCCTGCGCTGCAACCCGTGGTCGCTCGGTGGCGTCGACCACGTCCCTCCCCGGAAGCGTCCGGTCTGGCACCAGCGGCTGAGGAGCCGACTGGGTGGGCATCCCGCCATGGGATCCGCCGCACAGCCCGAGACTCAGCCCAACGCCCAAGGAGCCTGATTCGTGGACACGATCCTCGGTCCCCTCTATACCGCTGTTTCCTGGATCATCGTCCAGTTCCACTCGTTGTACAGCCTTGTCTTCGACAAGAACAGTGGCTGGGCGTGGGGTCTGTCCATCGTCTCGCTGGTGGTGCTGATCCGCATCTGCCTGATCCCGCTCTTCGTGAAGCAGATCAAGGCGACGCGGAACATGCAGGCGCTCCAGCCGAAGATGAAGGCGATCCAGGAGCGCTACAAGAGCGACAAGCAGCGCCAGTCCGAAGAGATGATGAAGCTCTACAAGGAGACGGGCACCAACCCTCTCTCGAGCTGCCTCCCGATTCTGGCCCAGTCGCCCTTCTTCATCTCGCTGTACCAGGTCCTGAACCACATCGCGCAGGGCAAGACCGTCGGCGTCATCGACAAGCCGCTGCTGGACAGCGCGCGTCAGGCGCACATCTTCGGTGCCCCGCTGTCCGTGAAGTTCATGGACTCCGCGTCGAAGGTCGAGGCGCTGAACGCCACGCTGACCGACGTCCGGGTCGTCACGGTCATCATGATCGTGCTGATGTCGCTGTCGCAGTTCTACACGCAGCGCCAGCTGATGACGAAGAACGTCGACCTCACGGTGAAGACGCCGTTCATGCAGCAGCAGAAGATGCTGATGTACGTCTTCCCGGTGATGTTCGCCGTCTTCGGCATCAACTTCCCGGTCGGTGTCCTCGTCTACTGGCTGACCACCAACGTCTGGACCCTCGGTCAGCAGATGTTCGTCATCCGCCGCAATCCGACTCCGGGCAGCATCGCCTTCACACAGCGCCAGGAGCGGCTGAAGGCCAAGGGCAAGCTCAAGGAGGACCCGGCCGAGGTCGAGGCGAAGAAGGCCGCCGAGGTGGCCCGCTCCAACCGGCAGCAGCCCAAGCGGCAGCCGAAGGCCAAGCGCCAGCTCGCGAGCACTCCTCAGCCCACCGGCGACGCCGAGAAGAAGTCCTCGCCTTCGCTGGAGAAGCAGGAGACCGAGGACGCCAAGCCCAAGCAGGGCGGCGGTTCTTCCCGTAACGCCAAGTCCGGGCAGCGCAAGGGCCCGCAGCGGCCCAAGCACCCGTCCAAGAAGTAATGAAGGAGTCCACCGTGACGGACACGCAGCGTCAGACCACCGAGGTCGCCGCCGAGGGCACCGACACCCTGTCCCGCCTGGAGCAGGAGGGCGAGATCGCGGCCGACTACCTCGAGGGGCTGCTGGACATCGCCGACCTCGACGGCGACATCGACATGGACGTCGAGGCCGACCGCGCTGCCGTTTCGATCATCAGTGACTCGACCAGCCGCGACCTCCAGAAGCTGGTCGGCCGCGACGGTGAGGTCCTGGAGGCGCTCCAGGAGCTCACCCGGCTGGCGGTGAACCGGGAGACCGGTGACCGCAGCCGCCTCATGCTCGACATCGCGGGCTTCCGGGCCCGTAAGCGCGAGGAGCTGGCCCAGGTGGGCGCCAAGGCCGCCGAGGAGGCCAGGAGCACCGGCCAGTCCGTGAAGCTCGACCCGATGACGCCCTTCGAGCGCAAGGTCGTCCACGACGCGGTGGCCGCCGCCGGCCTGCGCAGCGAGTCCGAGGGCGAGGAGCCGCAGCGCCGCGTGGTCGTCCTCCCGGCCTGATCCTCGATCCCACTTCCAGTGGGTACGGCCCCGTCTGCTCGCAGGCGGGGCCGATCCTTGTCAGCCTGATATTCAGACTCTGACTCTCAGAGACGTCGTACGGAAGGACGGTTCCCCCGTGGATGAGGCAGCGGAGCTCCCCCCGGCGCCCCCGGAGGCTCGGGCGGTCTTCGGCGACCGCCTGCCGGAGGCCGTCCGGTACGCGGAACTGCTCGCGGACGCGGGCGTGCGGCGTGGCCTGATCGGCCCCCGTGAGGTGCCGCGGCTGTGGGAGCGCCACCTGCTGAACTGCGCGGTGCTCTCCGAGGCCGTGCCCGACGGCGTCTCGGTGTGCGACGTGGGCTCCGGTGCGGGACTGCCCGGCATCCCGCTGGCCCTGGTGCGCCCCGACCTCCAGATTACCCTGCTGGAGCCGCTGCTCCGCCGGACGACGTTCCTCCAGGAGGTCGTCGAGCTGCTGGGGCTCGACCATGTGACGGTCGTCCGGGGCCGTGCCGAGGAGATGCTCGGCAAGGTGCAGCCCGTCCATGTGGTCACGGCCCGAGCGGTGGCACCGCTGGACCGCCTCGCCGGCTGGGGCGTGCCGCTGCTGCGCCCGTACGGCGAGATGCTGGCCCTCAAGGGCGACACGGCGGAGGAAGAGCTCCAGGCGGCCCGAGCGGCGCTGAGCAAGCTCGGGGTCGTCCGCACCTCGGTGCTCCAGGTCGGCGAGGGCATCGTCGATCCGTTGTCCACAGTCGTCCGGGTCGAGGTCGGGGAGAGCCCCGGCGGTGTGCGCTTCGCGGCGAAGCGGGCGAAGGCCGCCCGTACGGGCCGGGCGACGCGTCGCCGCCGCTGAGAACCGGGCCGGGCCGCCGTGCGTCGGCGGCCCCGCAATGCTCCATACAAGCTGGCAAAACTATCCATAACGGAGTGTCGTAGTCCCATAGCGGAGCGTCCGGTGCATCGTGTTTCACGTGAAACGTCGCTCCTTGCTACTGGGAATCATCGGTCGTGGGCGCGTGGAGGAAGGCACCTCGCGCGACCATCGGACGACCCTGGATCCTCGTTCATCCACAGGCGCAGTGGATTCATCCACAGGAGAACGGGCCTCGCTGGTTCACGACCCCGAAAGCATGGCAGGCTCTGTCTATTGCGAGCCTGATGTCGAGGAGAGTGAATCCTTGCGGTCCGACGCCAATATCGCGGGGCCGATGGCCGACCCGGTCCCCGGTCCCCGTCCCGCCGACTCCGATCCAGGGGCTGAACCAGGCCCTCTGGCTGCCGGGGAGGCCGTTTCACATGAAACGCCACCGGCCCCGATGCCCCGGCCGGAGCAGACCCGGGTGATGGTGGTCGCCAACCAGAAGGGCGGGGTGGGCAAGACCACCACGACCGTGAATCTGGCGGCCTCCTTGGCGCTGCACGGCAACCGCGTGCTGGTCATCGACCTCGATCCACAGGGCAATGCGTCGACGGCGCTGGGCATCGATCACCATGCCGACGTCCCGTCGATCTACGACGTCCTGATCGACAGCAGGAAGCTCTCCGATGTGGTGCAGCCCGTGCGCGATGTGGAGGGGCTCTTCTGCGCGCCCGCCACCATCGACCTGGCGGGCGCCGAGATCGAGCTGGTCTCCCTGGTGGCCCGGGAGAGCCGGCTGGACCGGGCGATCCAGGCGTATGAGCAGCCGCTGGACTACATCCTCATCGACTGTCCGCCGTCGCTCGGTCTGCTGACCGTCAATGCGCTGGTCGCCGGTGCCGAGGTGTTGATCCCGATCCAGTGCGAGTACTACGCGCTGGAGGGCCTGGGGCAGCTGCTGCGCAATGTCGAGCTGGTGCGGGGGCACCTCAACCCCAAGCTCCATGTGTCGACGATTCTGCTGACGATGTACGACGGCCGGACCCGGCTGGCCTCCCAGGTGGCCGACGAGGTCCGCAGCCACTTCGGCCATGAGGTGCTGCGCACCAGCATCCCCCGGTCGGTGCGTATCTCCGAGGCGCCCAGTTATGGGCAGACCGTTCTTACCTATGACCCGGGTTCCAGCGGGGCGCTGTCCTATCTGGAGGCCGCCCGGGAGATCGCACTGCGGGGGGTCGGCGTGCATTACGACGGAAGCAAGGCCCATATGGTGGGCCGTCAGCAACAGCAGGACCAGCACAGCATGTCGGAGGGGCTGCAGTGAGTGAGCGACGTAGGGGACTGGGCCGTGGGCTCGGTGCGCTGATTCCGGCGGCACCCAAGAACACGGACAACGCGGTACCGGCGGGGCACGGTACGACGTCGCCGACCGCGGTGCCGGTACTGACGGCCGAGCGTGGCATGCCCGCACCGGTGGTGACGCCGTTGTCCGCGGAGGACATCGTCGTTTCACGTGAAACGGAAGCCGTGTCGTCCGCCCCGGTCGAGACGGCGGACGTGGAGAGTGCGGCCGGCGCCCACTTCGCCGAGCTGCCGTTGGACTCCATCACGCCCAACCCCCGGCAGCCCCGCGAGGTCTTCGACGAGGACGCCCTGGCGGAACTGGTCACTTCCATCCGCGAGGTGGGGCTGCTCCAGCCGGTCGTCGTACGGCAGCTGGCCCCGGAGCGCTATGAGCTCATCATGGGCGAGCGGCGCTGGCGGGCGTGCCGGGAGGCCGGACTGGAGAAGATCCCGTCCATCGTCCGGGCGACCGACGACGAGAAGCTGCTTCTCGACGCGTTGCTGGAGAATCTGCACCGCGCCCAGCTCAACCCCCTTGAAGAAGCCGCTGCCTACGATCAGCTGCTCAAGGACTTCAGCTGCACCCATGATGAGCTGGCGGGCCGGATCGGGCGCTCGAGGCCCCAGATCTCCAATACGCTGCGGCTGCTGAAGCTGTCGCCCGCGGTGCAGAAGAGGGTCGCGGCGGGCGTGCTGTCCGCCGGGCACGCCCGTGCGCTGCTGTCGGTCGACGACGCGGAGGAGCAGGACAACCTTGCGCGTCGTATTGTCGCCGAGGGCCTGTCGGTGCGCTCCGTGGAGGAGATCGTGACCCTGATGGGCTCCGGTCCCCGGAGCTCGGCGAAGGCCAAGGGGCCGCGTGCCGGAGCGCGTGTCTCCCCGGCGCTCACCAGCCTGGCCTCGCGGTTGTCGGACCGCTTCGAGACCAGGGTGAAGGTCGACCTCGGGCAGAAGAAGGGCAAGATCGTCGTCGAGTTCGCCTCGATGGAGGATCTGGAGCGAATCCTGGGCACGCTCGCCCCGGGCGAGGGGCGTGTGCTGGAGCAGAAGCTCGCCACCGAGGATGCGCACGGCGCCGGATAGGGGTCGGGACGGATGTCCTCAGGGCGGGTTGTGTTTCACGTGGAACACAACCCGCCCTTTGCCTTTCTCCGCTGTTCGCTCCAACCATGCCCGGATACGATGCGTTGGGTATGGCGCATCCACGTTGGACATGGTTCACGGAGGGCGGGTCCATGCGAACGGTGAGCCGGACCGGACTGTTGGCAACGGGCCTTGGCCTGGGGGCAGTCGGCGGATTCGTCGGCAGTCTTCTCAGGGAGCGGAGCGCACTGAGCGCCGCCCGGAGTGTGGCACGCGACGGAAATGAGGATTTGGCTCCATGGGGCGTCGGCTCGTACCGCTCACGCTGGACAACCTCCCGGATCTCCCCGCACGCTGTCGATCCTGCGTCTTCTGGGAGTTGGACCCCGTCAGTGGTGAAGCCGCGCTGAAGGCGGGCCGCCCGGAGCTGGAGAAGGAAGCCTGGATCTCCGCGGTTCTGCTGGACTGGGGCTCCTGCGGTCGAGTGGTCTACGTCGATGAGGCGCCGGTGGGCTTTGTGCTCTATGCGCCGCCCGCCTATGTGCCCCGCTCGGGTGCGTTCTCCACCAGTCCTGTCGCCGCCGATGCGGTGCAGTTGATGACGGCGTGGCTCGCTCCGGTCCACCAGGGCCAGGGGCTGGGGCGGGCGATGGTGCAGACCGTTGCCAAGGATGTCCTCCGGCGTGGCTTCAAGGCCATCGAGGCATTCGGCGATGCCCACTGGAAGGAGCCGGCGTGCGTGCTGCCCGCCGACCATCTGCTCGCGGTGGGTTTCAAGACCGTACGGCCGCATCCCCGCTATCCCAGGCTGAGGCTGGAGCTCCGTACGGCGCTCTCCTGGAAGGAGGACGTCGAGCTGGCGCTGGACCGGCTGCTCGGCGCGGTACAGAAGGAACCTGCCCTTCGCCCGCTGTAGCAGTGGCCGAGGCGAATACGCGAACAGGCCCGCCCTCGACCGAGGGCGGGCCTGTTTCACGTGAAACAGCGGTTGCTGCTTACTTGGCGGAGATGAACTCGGCCAGGTCGCGCTCGATGGCGGCCTTGGGCTTGGCACCGACGATCGTCTTGACGACCTCGCCACCCTGGTAGACGTTGAGCGTCGGGATCGACATGACGCCGAACTTGGCGGCGGTCGTCGGGTTCTGGTCGATGTTCAGCTTGACGATCTCGATCTGGTCGCCGTACTCGGCGGCGATCGCCTCCAGGGAGGGAGAGATCTGGCGGCACGGACCGCACCACTCTGCCCAGAAGTCCACCAGGACGGGCTTGTCGCTCTTGAGAACGTCCTCGTCGAAGGAAGCGTCGGTTACGGCCTTGAGAGCCACGGAGGTCTCCTTAAATCTCTTCTTGCGGGGGTGGGGCGGGGTCAGGCGGTCTTCTCGGGCTCCCGGGCGCTCTCGGCGTCCGAGAGGGACGCGAGGTAGCGCTCGGCGTCGAGTGCGGAGGAGCAGCCGGTACCGGCTGCGGTGATGGCCTGCCGGTAGGTGTGGTCCACGACGTCACCGGCGGCGAAGACGCCGGTCAGGTTGGTGCGCGTGGAGGGGGCGTCGACCTTGAGGTAGCCCTCGTCGTCCAGGTCCAGCTGGCCCTTGAACAGCTCGGTGCGGGGGTCGTGGCCGATCGCGATGAACAGGCCGGTCACCGGGAGCTCCGAGGTCTCACCGGTCTTGAGGTTGCGCAGGGTCAGGCCGGAGAGCTTGTTGTCACCGTGGATCTCGGCGACCTCGCTGTCCCACACGAAGGAGATCTTCGGGTCCGCGAAGGCCCGCTCCTGCATGGCCTTGCTGGCGCGCAGTGCGTCACGGCGGTGGACGACGGTGACGGACTTCGCGAAGCGGGAGAGGAAGGTCGCCTCTTCCATCGCGGTGTCGCCGCCGCCGATCACGGCGATGTCCTGGTCCTTGAAGAAGAAGCCGTCGCAGGTGGCGCACCAGGAGACACCACGGCCGGAGAGCTCGTCCTCACGGGGCAGCCCGAGCTTGCGGTGCTGGGAGCCGGTGGTGACGATGACGGCCTTGGCACGGTGGACCGTACCGGCGGAGTCGGTGACCGTCTTGATCTCGTCGCTCAGGTCGACCGCGATGACGTCGTCCGGGATCAGCTCGGCGCCGAAGCGCTCAGCCTGGGCCCGCATGTTGTCCATCAGGTCGGGGCCCATGATCCCCTCGCGGAAGCCGGGGAAGTTCTCCACGTCGGTGGTGTTCATCAGCGCACCGCCGGCGGTCACGGCGCCCTCGAAGACCAGCGGCTTCAGGGAGGCGCGGGCGGTGTAGAGCGCGGCGGTGTAGCCCGCGGGCCCGGAACCGATGATGATCACGTTGCGGACGTCGCTCACGGGAGTCTTCCTTGTCTGCCGACTGCTGTCTCGGGTCCTTGCGAGGTTTCACCCCACCCAACGGATCCTACGGGGCGAGCATTCCCGACAGGCGACAGCTCGGTCCGGAGCGGCTCAGGAACGCGGCAGCGTCCGCTTCAGCAGAACCTCCCCGGGCGCGGGCGGAGCCGCTGAGACACAGGCCGAAGCGACGACGTAGGCGTCGACGAACGAGGAGTCGGCGGGATGGGGCAGCACCACCAGGTAGGCGGCCGCCCCCTTGTAACTGTCGGGCTGGGCGGCCAAGGCCTGCTCCGAGCGGCCGATGCCCTGCTGGACACAGGCGGGGGCCGTGGCGCCGAAGTCGCGCATCGTGGTCTCGGAAGAATTCTCCGATTTCTTGCCCCGGGACTCGGTGGCCTTGAACGGCGTCTTCAGCAGCTCGTGCACCCGGGTCTTGAGATCCCCCGAGGCGAGGACGTCCGGCTGTTGACTCTCCTGGACCGCCTGAGGGCTGTTCTGGTGTCCGCCGCTGCTCCCGGGGTGGAGGAAGAAGACGCCGGCCCCGAGTGCGGCAATGGCGCAGGCGGCGCCGAGGAGGGGCCTCGGCCAGTGTCGGGAGCGGCCCGGCCGGGTCCGCTGAGGGGACGGCGCCTGCCGACCAGGGCCGGTCGCCGCGCGAAGGCGCGAGGTGGGACGCCGGTCGTTGGTTTCACGTGAAACACGGGGGTGGGCGGCCATCGTGGTTTCACGTGAAACGTCTTCCGCGGAGCGTGCCGCGGTTTCACGTGAAACAGGCTCGGCTGCGCTCGTTTCACGTGAAACGAGCGAGTCCGTGTCGTCGGCGCCAGGGGCGGAGCCTGTGGTCGAGTCGAGGAGCGCTTCCGCGGCGAGTGCCGCGTCGATGCGGCCCGCGATGTCCTCGGGCATCCGGACCGGGCCGGGGAGCGTGCCCAGTAGGGTCCGGATCTCGTCCAGGGAGCTCCGTACGTCCTCGCACAGGCCGCAGTCCGCCAGATGCTCCCGCAGATCCGCGGTGCGTGACGGGGAGAGCAGCCCATCGGTGAGCGCGGAGATCTCGGCGACCTCCGGGTGCTCATCCGTGCCGGTCGTCGAAGTCACGCTCGCCCACCTCCACCCTTCACTGGATCTGCGTCACTCTGTCCTGCCGGTGGTGGGACGGACGCCCCCTGCGACCGGTTCCTTCCCCCGCCGAGGGGTGGGTTACCCACGCCATCCGGGCGCAGATGGGTGAGCATCGGCAGCAGCCGGGCCCGGCCCCGAGCGCATCTGCTCTTCACGGTGCCGACGGGGACGTCCAGTACCTTGGCCGCCTCGGCGACGGGATAGCCCTGCATGTCGACGAGGACGAGCGCCGCGCGCTGGTCAGGCGGGAGGGTGGCCAGTGCCTGGAGCAGTTCGCGGTGCAGATCGCCGCGCTCGGCCGGCGCGGCCGCGGACTCATGGGGTTCGAGGAGCTGTTCAAGCCGTTCGGTCTCGGCGAGGGGTGCGGTGCGCCGGGAGGCGGCTTTGCGCGCCCGGTCCAGGCAGGCGTTGACGGTGATGCGGTGCAGCCAAGTGGTGACGGCGGACTGTCCGCGGAAGGTGTGGGCGGCCCGGTAGGCGGAGACCAGCGCGTCCTGCACGGCGTCCGCGGCTTCTTCCCGGTCGCCGAGCGTGCGGAGGGCCACTGCCCAGAGGCGGTCGCGATGGCGACGCACCAGCTCGCTGAAGGCGTCGGAGTCGCCGTTCACATGCAGGGCGAGGAGATCGGCGTCGCTCTTGTCGTCGCGTGTGACGTCGTCCAACGTCGAGACCCTCCCCCTGGGCTCGGAGCGCTGCTAGTTGCCGAGGACCCTGATCTCCGAGATGCCGCCTCGGTAGGTGCCGCCCCCAGGCTGTTCGGGCGGCAGCTCGGTGATATGGATCAACACGTAGCGGGTCTTCACCGGCTTGTCGGCGTTTGCCTTGAGCTCTTCTCCGACCCGGTCAAGCTTGATGATTCGCTTCGGGAAGTCGTCGAGCTTGGGCTTGGACGGCATCGAGGCCGACGGGTCGGCGCCGAGCACCTCCACGGTCTGGCCCGGCCTGTACATGGTCACGTCGACGCCGGAGACGTTCTTGATGTCGCCAAGGTCGACGATGATGCCGCTGCCCTGTAGGCGCCAGTCGAGGTTGCCGAAGTTGGCATGCGTCTTGAACTGGCTAGTGATCCATGCTGTCTTGGGATCACCATCCACGGCCCTCGAGACCTTGTCCCCTTGAATTGGGTCACCGAGTGGAGAGAACTCCGTGGCGTCCTTGATCTCCAGCTTCTTTATGTCCGGCTTCTTGTCGCCCGGTCCGTCGCCCGACTGGGAGTGGGTTCCGCCGGAGGAGTCCCCTTCCTTCAGCAGCGTGTCCGCCAGCTGCCAGCTGCCCAGGCCCAGCGCCGCGATGAGCAGTGCGGAGACGCACCACTTGAGCGCCCTTCCTGTGCGGCTCTGGAGCGGGGGCGGTGGTGGCACCGGTGCGGGCTGGGGCCGGCCGTTGCGTGACGGCGGCTGTCCGTACGCACCCTGCTGGTATGTCGTGCGCTGGTAGCCGCCCGGCGGCATGGCGAAGGACGACTCCGGCGGCCGGATGCGGGGCATCGCGGCGACCGCCTTGGCCAGTTCCTCCGGGGTGGCGCACGGCTTCTCCTGCCGTGACGCCGTGGCCCCGTCGTTGACGAGTGCGCGCATCGCGAGCTCGGAGAGACCGCGGTGGACTCCGGCCCGCACCTGGTCGGGTGCGATGAGGCCGGTGCCCTTGGGCAGGCCGGGGAGGCCGTGGGCGTTGCTCTCGTAGGGCCAGCGCTGGGTCAGCGAGGCGTACAGCAGGGCGCCGATGGCCTCGGTGTCGGTGCGCTGGGGGTGCTCGGAGGAGATTCCGCGCAGGGCGGCCATGACGGCGAGGCCGCGGATGCGGTACTGGCCGGTCTCGGTCCGCAGGACGGAGCCGGGGTGGAGACGGAGGTGCGCGAGGCCCTCGCGGTGGGCGGCGGCCATCGCCTGCGACACCTGGCTGACGAGCTGGTAGGCGTCGTGCGGCTCCAACGGCCCGGCCGCGAGCACGGAGCTGAGCTCGGTGGCGTCGGGCAGCCACTCATGGACCACGTAGACGAGCTCGTTCTCCTCGACGGCGTCGAGGACCTGGACGAAGCGGGGGTCACCGAGCAGGGCGGCGGAACGGGCCGCGGCGAGCACCGGGCGGGCCCGCGGGTGGTCGGCGGGCAGGATGTGGACGCCGACCGCACGACGGAGCTTCTCGTCGACCGCGCGCCAGCTGCTGAATCCCTCCAGACGGGTGACGCACTCCTCCAAGCGGTACCGCTTGGCGAGCTTGTGGCCGCTGTGGAGCTCGGGAGCCTTCGGATCGCGGGTGGTGCCCTGGGCCTCCGTGCGCGAGGCGTCCTTGTGCGTGCCGGTGCTGCTCGCGGCCTGCGCACCGTCGGTCGTGGCCTTGCCCGCCTTGGCGGTCAGCGGCTTGCTGTCGCTGCCGGCTGCCACGTCGACGGCAGCTGTGCTCCGTTCCGCCACCGTCGTTCCCGCCTCCCCATCCGTTGCACCCTGTCCACAGCCAAGACAATTGTGCCCACAGTCCGGCGCTATGCACGACACGCGGCGGCGGGCGATGGTTGTGCTCCGGTCAGCGTCCGAGCCGTCCGCGGACCATACCGACCATGGCGGTCAGCTCCTCGACGCGCATCCGCTTCGCGGCGATGTAGAAGACGCCGATCAGGATGAGACCACCACCGATCAGAGCTGCGAGCGAACCGGCGAATCCACGACCGAGAACCTGACCGATCCCGTACGCGATGGCCCCGCCGATGAGGGCCGCGGGGATGCACGCACCGGCCAGCCTGGCGTACGTCCGGAGAACGCGCGCGCCGTCCAGATCGCCACCGAGCCGGGTACGCAGTCGGCGCCAGGCGACGACGACGCCGACGGCGTAGGCCAGGCCGTACGAAGCGGCCATGCCCGCCACGGCCCAGCGCGCCGGCAGGACGAGGTAGCTGATGACGGCGCCCAGCGAGTTGGCGCCGGCGACGATCAGGGTGTTGTAGAAGGGGGTGCGGGTGTCCTCGTAGGCGTAGAAGCCGCGCAGGATCACGTATTGCGCGGAGTACGGGACGAGCCCGATGCCGAAGGCCATCAGGATGAAGCCGATGTTCGTGGCGCCGCCGGTCCCGGAGGTGGAGAACATCAGCGTGGCCATGGGCACGCCGAGCGCGAGGAAGGCGAAGGCGCAGGGCACGATCGCGACGGCGGATGTCCGCAGGCCGTGCGAGAGGTCGTCGCGGACGGCGGCCACGTCGCCGTCGTGGGCGGCGCGGGAGATCCGGGGGAGGACAGCGGTCATCACCGAGACCGTGATGATGGCCTGCGGCATCTGCCAGAGCTGCAGGGCGAAGTTGAAGGCCGTGATGCCGGTGCCGTCGTGGTGCGACTTCGCGGCGAGAGCGCCCGCTCGGGTCGCGAGCTGGGTCAGGACGACCATGCCGAGCTGGTTGGCGAGGACGAAGAGGAACGTCCACTTGGCGAGACCCAGGGCCTTGCCGAGGCCGTGGCCGCGCCAGTCGAACCGCAGCCGGAGCCGGAACCCGGTCTCACGGAGGTACGGGAACATGGCCAGCGCCTGTACGGCGAGGCCGAGCAGGGTGCCGAGGCCGAGCAGGCGGACGCCCTCGGAGGGGATGTTGGCGGCGCTGACACCGCTCGTGATGGAGCCGCCGTAGACCCAGATGAAGGCGCCGAAGGTGGCGATCACGACGATGTTGTTGAGGACCGGGGTCCACATCATCGCGCCGAACTTGCCGCGGGCATTGAGGATCTGCCCGATGACGACGTGCACGCCCATGAAGAACATGGTGGGCAGGCAGTAGCGGGCGAACGCCACCGCGACGTCCAGCTGGCCGGGGCTGGAGCTATTGTCGGGCATCATCGCCCGGACCACCACCGGTGCCGCCAGCACACAGACGGTGGTGATGGCGCCCATGAGGACCACGACGAGGGTGAAGAGCCGGTTGGCGTACGCCTCGCCGCCGTCCTCGTCGTTCTTCATCGAACGCACCAGCTGCGGGATGAACACGGCGTTGAGCGCGCCGCCGCCGACGAGGATGTAGATCATCGTCGGCAGGGTGTTGGCTACCTGGTAGCTGTCGTTGAGGGTGCTGACGCCGATCGCGGCCGCCATCACGAGGTTGCGGCCGAAGCCCAGGATGCGGGAGACGAAGCTGCCCGCGGCCATCACCGCGCTCGACTTCAGCATGCTCGCCGCTTTGCCGCCGCCCTTCGCGGGGGCCGCGGGAGCCTCCTGCTCGGGATCGGGTTCCGTCGCGGGGGGCTGCGGGAGCGGCGGGACCTGCGGCGACTGGGCCGCGTACTGGCCGGGCCCCGGAATCGGCTGGCCGGCCGGGCGCTGCGGCTCGTACGGCTGCTGCTGGTCCCGGTAGAGGTGCGCGAAGGCGTCCCGTTCCGGGCGCTCCTCCGCCGCGTCCTGGCCGACGGGGCCGCCGACACCGGGGAACTGCGTCGTGGGCTCGTCACCGTACGGGCGCGCGGGAGCCTCGGGCTGCTGCGGTGCACCCGCCCACAGTCGCGGGTCCGGGCCCTGCTGCGGCGTGGACTGCTGCTGGTGGAGCGGGAAGGTGTTCTGGTAGGTGCCGGGCGGTGAGGGGTGCGCGGCACGGTCGTACAGCGCGTCGTTCATCGGGTCCTGCGCGGCCGGGTCGTGCTCGGGGTACGGATCCGAGGCGTACGCGTCCCGGAGGTAGGGGTCCCGGGCGTACGGGCCCTGGCGGGACGGGTCCGGGACGGGCGGGGGCGGCGGGTACGCGCCCCGCTGCTCACCACCCGCGCCCTGCCCGCGGTCACCGTCGTACGGCGCGTTCATCGCTACCCCACCTCATCGTCCGCGGCCGACCGGCCCCACTACACGTCAACGGTCCACTTTCTCACCTGAGCCGGATGGGTCAGTGCTTTCCGACCCGGTGTCCGGAACCGGGGCATCCGGCCGTCCGGGGCTGTCGTCGCCCGGACCGTCGGTCCCGGAGTCTCCCCCGTTCTCCGTCCCACCAGCGGCGGATCGCTTGCGCTGGATGTAGATGCGGAGGCCCGCGAGAACCAGAAGGAGTACGCCACCTGCGATGACGATCAGCACCATAGGGGTGATGGACGTGACATGCACAGTGAAGGTCATCGGCTCGCCGTAGGGCTGGCCTTCGTCCGTGTACAACCGGGCCGTGACCTGGACCGGACCGTTGGCATTGGCCGTCGTTTCGAACTTCACCGACTGGTTGTGGCCGCCGTCGATCTTTACCTGCTGGGCCTCGCCCACCTTGAGGCGGTTCGGTCTGCTGGACTCCAGGACGAGGCGCAGTCCGGAGATGCCCTGCAGGAGGCCGTTGCGGACCGTCACAGGGATGGTCGCGCTGCGCCCGGACAGGGTCGCGTCGGACTTCGGGATGAGCTGCACCTGGCGCTTGAGCTGGTACAGGTACGACTGCACGGCGTTGCGGAACTCCGCGGCCCCCCGGGCGTCACCGCGCCAGGAATTGGACATCTCCCGCATGATCGCGCTGCCGAACGGGGTGACCACGCGGTCCTGCGAGGTGAGGATCACCTTGAAGCTGTCCAGGGCCTCCTGGGTCTTCTGGATCTCCTCGAAGGCGTCGGTGCCCAGCTCCTGCTTGCGGAGCGAGTCGGGGTAGGCGCCGGTGCCGGGCACCTGCTGGTTGGCGGCCGGGTCGGGCTTGGCCTTGGCGGCGTCCCCCAGGTCGATGGGCTGCGTCCAGCGATTGTCCGTGAGGCCGCCGAGGGCCGCCGCCATCGCCTGTGCCTGGCTGGTGGTGGGCATGCGCTGCGGCGCGACGACGATGCTGCGCTCGTCGTCCGGGGCCTGCTTGTTCACCAGAAGGCTCTGGGCGAGGAACCGCTGCACGGCGAGCGAGGCGTCGTCGGCCCGGATCAGATCGCCCTGGAAGCCGGTGGACAGCCGGGCGTCCGCGACCACGGCCGTGTTGCCGCCGCCGATCTGGCGGGCCGCGGTCGGGGTGTACGAGGTCCGGGACTCCCGGAGGCTGTCGCTGCGGGCGATGACGTTGTGGGCGCCGGCGGAGGTCGCCACGTCGATGATCGAGGAGTCGACCGCCCCGTCGATGGGCCAGGTGAAGTCCGTGCGCGGCTTCACCCCGAGGATGGTGTCCACGGTGGTCGCGGCGAGCTCCGTGGCGGACTGCAGGTGGCTCAGGGTGCCCGAGACGTCCTTGCCGTGGTGCGCGAGCGACGCGAGGTCCGGGTCGCCGAAGGGCAGGGCGACCACTTGGTCGCCCGCGACGGCGGTCTGGAGCTGGCTGAGCCACTGCTTGGCGACCGCCTGGCCCTTGCCCGGGGTGCTCTTCCCGTCCGGGCCGTCGACCCGGTAGCTCTTGGTCATGGCCTCGACCGTGGCGAGCAGGTCCGGGTCGATCACCCAGGTGATCGGCAGGTTCTTGCCCAGCGCCACGAGCTGCTGGAGCCTGCCGCCCGGCGCGAGCTCCGCGGCCAGGTCGTCATTGGGGAAGATCGGCGTCTGCTGCTGGTCGGACTCGGTACGGGCGGTCAGACGGGTCGCGGAGACGAGCGGCCACAGGAACGTGAGCTGCGTCTTCTTGCCCTCGACCGCGGACGGCTGCCACGGCAGCGCGGTCCGCTGGATGCCCATCACCCGCTCGTACGGCTGGTCCGAGGACTGCCCGGAGAGCGAGACGCCCAGCTGGTAGACGCCGTCCCGGCTGAGGTCCAGGTCCTTCGCCGGGAGGGAGATGCTGAAGTCGCGGCTGACGCCCGGGGGCAGCTTGTCGATCTTCTGGGTGTGGTTGCCGATCTCGGAGCCGTCGGTGCCCGAGAAGCCGGACCGTACGGCCATGTCGTCGATGTCACTGCGGCTGTTGATCTGTGGGCCCACCCGCAGGCCCACATGGGCGTCGGTGACCGTCGAGCCGCCGTTGTTGGTCACCGTGCCCGAGACCGTGATCGTGTCGTTCTGCGTCGGTGCGACGGGCGTCACAGAGCCGATGGAGACGTCGACCGTGCGGGAGCCGCCGGACTCGGCGTGCGCCGTGGGGGCCGACGGCAGCTGTACCAGCCCCATGAACAGCAGCACACCGACGAGCACCATGGCGATGTGCCGGGACCACCGGCAGGCAGCAGCGGAGGTCGTCCCCTGGAACTCTGCCGCCTCGGCCACGCGCTCGCCCGTCCCTCGTCGTCGTCAGTGGTCGTCGGTTATGCGTCCACGAATGGTAACGAGGCCCGCTGTGGCGAAGTGCCGCGGACCGCTCTGCAAGATCGTCCGCGCGGCCCGATGTCCGGGCTGCGCCGCTTTGTATGGTCTGGTGCCGTGCGCCCGTAACCGGGAGGCTCGCGGGCGCGCGGCCACGTACCCTGTTCTGTTGTGCCGAACGCCAACAATGACAGCCAGCTCCAGTCGTCGACGAACGAGCTCAGCCACGTGCAGCGCCGTGCCGTGAGCGAGCTCCTGCGGGTGTCCCCCGTGGCCGACGATCTCGCCCGCCGATTCCAGGAGGCCGGGTTCACGCTTGCCCTGGTCGGCGGGTCGGTGCGGGACGCGCTGCTCGGCCGGCTCGGCAACGACCTGGACTTCACCACCGACGCCCGCCCCGAGGACGTACTGAAGATCGTCCGGCCGTGGGCCGACGCGGTCTGGGAGGTCGGCATCGCCTTCGGCACTGTGGGATGCCGCAAGTCCGACTTCGACATCGAGGTCACGACATACCGGTCGGAAGCGTACGACCGGACCTCGCGCAAGCCGGAGGTCTCCTACGGCGACTCCATCGAGGACGACCTCGTCCGTCGTGACTTCACGGTCAACGCGATGGCCGTCGCGCTCCCGCAGAAGGAGTTCATCGACCCGCACAACGGCCTGGAGGACCTGGCCGCGCGAGTCCTGCGCACCCCCGGCACGCCGGAGGAGTCCTTCTCCGATGACCCGCTGCGCATGATGCGGGCCGCCCGCTTCGCCGCCCAGCTGGACTTCGAGGTCGCCCCCGAGGTCGTCACCGCCATGACCGACATGGCCGGGCGCCTGGAGATCGTCTCCGCCGAGCGGGTCCGCGACGAGCTCAACAAGCTGATCCTTTCCGACCACCCCCGCGAGGGCTTGAAGCTCCTTGTCGACACCGGTCTCGCCGGTCTCGTCCTTCCGGAGCTCCCGGCCCTCCGCCTGGAGCGCGACGAGCACCACCGGCACAAGGACGTGTACGAGCACACGCTCACCGTCCTGGAGCAGGCCATCGACCTGGAAGCCCCTCTCGATCAGCCGGGGGGCGGCCCCGACCTGGTGCTGCGCCTGGCCGCGCTGCTGCACGACATCGGCAAGCCGCGGACCCGTCGCTTCGAGAAGGACGGGCGGGTCTCCTTCCACCACCACGAGGTGGTGGGCGCCAAGATGACCAAGGCGCGGATGACCAAGCTCAAGTACTCCAACGAGCTGGTGAAGGACGTTTCCAAGCTCGTTGAGCTGCACCTGCGCTTCCACGGCTACGGCACGGGCGAGTGGACCGACTCCGCTGTACGCCGCTACGTCCGGGACGCCGGCCCGCTGCTGGAGCGGCTCCACAAGCTGACGCGTTCCGACTGCACGACGCGCAACAAGCGCAAGGCGAACGCCCTGTCCCGCGCGTACGACGGCCTGGAGGAGCGCATCGCCCGGCTCCAGGAGCAGGAGGAGCTGGACTCGATCCGGCCGGATCTGGACGGCAACGAGATCATGGAGATCCTCGGAATGGGTCCGGGCCCGCAGGTCGGTCAGGCGTACAAGCACCTGCTGGAGCTGCGTCTGGAGAACGGCCCGATGGGGCGGGACGCCGCCGTGGCCGCTCTCAGGGACTGGTGGGCGACGCAGGGCTGATGTGCCGGGCCGGTGTTTCACGTGAAACACCGGCGACGGAGATGGCCGAGGGGCGGTGTTTCACGTGAAACACCGCCCCTTCGCGCTCCCCGCTCACCGGCGGCGAAGGCCCACCGTCATGAAGGCGGCGACCGCCGCGTAGATCAGGGCGACGATCACCACCAGGACGGAGGAGCGGCCGTCGGGCGGCAGCATCAGGGCCGCCACGCCCGCCGCACCGACGAAGGCGGCGTTGAAGAGGACGTCGTAGAGGGAGAAGACCCGGCCACGGAAGGCGTCGTCGACCGACGCCTGGACCACCGTGTCCGTAGCGATCTTCGCGCCCTGAGTGGTGAGGCCCAGGACGAAGGCCGCGATCAGCATGGGGCCGCGCTCGAAGGGGAGCCCGAGCGCGGGTTCCAGAATCGCCGCCGCGGCGGCACAGACGGCGATCCAGCCGAGCCGCCCCAGCCGGGTCACGGCCCATGGGGTGGCCACGGCCGCCGCGAAGAACCCCGCCCCCGAGACCGCGACGGCGAGACCCAGCAGCGCCAGCCCGTCGGACTCGTTCCCGCTCCAGGCATGGCGGCAGAGCATCAGCACGGTGATCGTCAGGGCGCCGTAGCAGAAGCGCATCAGGGTCATCGCCGTCAGAGCGCGCGCGGCGGTACGGCGTTCCGCGAGGTGCCGCAGCCCGGCGACCAGGCCGCCCGCGGTGGACAGGAGCGTCATGCGCAAGGCGGCGGTGGGCGCGGAGGTGTCCGGTCCCAGCAGGCCGACGGGCATGCGCAGGGAGCAGAGAGCCGCGCCCAGATAGAGCACCGCGCCGAGGAGCACCACCAGGGCATCGGAGCTGGTGCCCTCGGGGGCCACCAACCGGACGGCGAAGGCGAGACCGCCACC
The DNA here is from genome assembly GCF_053594975.1 of Streptomyces sp. NPDC002537. Classification (NCBI taxonomy): domain Bacteria; kingdom Bacillati; phylum Actinomycetota; class Actinomycetes; order Kitasatosporales; family Streptomycetaceae; genus Streptomyces; species Streptomyces sp. NPDC002537. Next base: position 717 of record NZ_JBSFWT010000007.1, on the reverse strand, counting down.
CGCGGTCGCCGCGAGCGTACCGGCGGTCGGTGAGAGGGCGTTGGCCGTGATCAGGCGGTCGTGGGAGTCGACGACGCGGGGCAGGGACGCGGAGAGCCCGGCGAGGACGAAGCGGTTGATGCCGGTGACCGACAGAGCGGAGGCGTAGAAGAGCCAGTCGGGGACGCGGGCGACGACGAGGAGTGCCGTGCAGGTGGCCAGCCCGGTGCGCAGCAGATTGCCGTACAGCAGGACCTGGCGCCGCCGCCAGCGGTCCAGCAGGACCCCGGCGAAGGGTCCGAGGAACGAGTACGGCAGCAGGAGGACGGCCATCGCGGAGGCGATGGCGGTGGGGGAAGCCTGTTTCTCGGGGGAGAAGACGACGTACGCGGCGAGTGCCACCTGGTAGACGCCGTCGGCCCCCTGCGACAGCAGCCGGACGGTCAGCAGGCGCCGGAAGTCGCGGAGTTGGAGCAGGACGCGCAGATCGCGCACAACAGGCATGGCGCCCAGCCTCACACACGGCGTGGGCCCCGGGTGCGCAACCCGGGGCCCACAGACGCAACGAGGCGGTTCCGGAGCACTGTGCGGCGTTCCGCCCGGCGCTCCGTGATGCCGAGTGCTTTTAGCGCTCGACCTCGCCCTTGATGAACTTCTCGACGTTCTCACGGGCCTCGTCGTCGAAGTACTGCACCGGCGGCGACTTCATGAAGTACGAGGAGGCGGAGAGGATCGGGC